>JALHTX010000255.1 GCA_022866015.1 Thermoplasmatota archaeon | reverse complement strand
GTTACTTTGGGTGGAATGTTTGATTTCCATGAGCAAAACTTAAAGGAAGGTATAAAAAATATTAATATTCCCGAGATGAGCTTAAATAATGTCTCAATTTCTGGTCAAATAATCATTGATAAAGAAACTCTTGGTTTTAAAGAGATTAACCCAATCTTAACAGTTGATCTCATTGAAAATCTAGACAATCTTAAAGATATATTAGGTATATAAGAATTACCTAAGTGGTTAAATATTTTTATACCATATATGTCTATCCCAGCAAATATCCAAGTGAAAATGGAATTTGATAATCCATTAGAAGTAGTACAATTCCCAATTGAAAAAGATAAGATTTGGGGTATCGCAGCAAACACCGTTACAGTATCTATTGACGGCTCTGTTGAATCTGTATGGTTAAGACTCCTAACTATCGTAAATAAGTTTATCAAAATTGTTCCAGACGATATTGCTAAATATCTTCCAAACATTGATATATCCCAAATCCTCAATGATCGTGGAATTGAAACAACTTACACAATAGATATACCAGAAATACCAGCGGATCTAATGCCTTATCATTCAACTACCACACCATTTATGGAGGCGTTAGGATCTGAAAATATCAAAACTGAAGCAGGTTCATTTGATGCAGCTGTGATCTCTATTATAGAGAGAAATGGAGAGATATACTATTCTGATGACGTGGGTTTTCTCGTAAAAGGTATCGGTCATTTCAGTGAATATATCCCAATTGTTCAGGATTTAAACATAGAGCTCAAATCTTATACACACCAATAAAACTAATTCAATAAACAGATATTCAGATAGATAGTAAAATCTTACACTATCTATCTAATAATATTTTTTAAGAGATAATTAACTAAAAAAATTAGAGATACCCCGATTAAAAATAAAGTGAATAAATATCTAAAAATCCTTAGAAACAATGAAGACGAACTTAAGAAATAAACTATTTTAAAAAAAATTTTCATTTATAGATAGAAAAATCCTTAAATAAGCATATAATCCTAGTCCTTCAGTATCATTAATTTTTATTAATTGTTAAGTATATATATTTTTATAACAATTCTAAAACCTATTTTATAGTAACTAATTATTTTAACATTTATTTTTTAACTTTAAGTCTCTCACGAGTATAATTTAGAAGACCACCTGCATCTCTAATAGCAATAATCTCCTTAGGAAGTCTTGGAAAACTAAACTCTTTACCATCTATCGTAATTTTACCATAATCAACATCAAGCCTAACTATACTTTTATCAGAATAGGCTTCAACAGCATTTGAACACTCAATCAATATTAAACCCTGATTAATTGCAGACCGATAAAAAATACGAGCAAAACTCTCTGCAACTACAGCACTTATTCCAACTGCTTTTAAACCAACAACATGCTGCTCACTACTACTACCACAACCAAAGTTTTTACCACCAAATATAAGATCACCAGGTTGAACATTCTTTACAAAAGAAGGATCAAGATCTTCTAAAAGATGAAGTTTTATATCATCAGGTGTACTACAAGTATATGTATATTTCCCTGGAAATAACTGATCAGTATTTACATTGTCACCATAACGCCAAACCTTCATTTTTTATAACACCTCCCTTGGATCAGAGATTTTTCCATTAATTGCACTTGCTGCAACAGTTGCAGGACTAGCAAGATAAATATATGCATCTTTGCAACCCATACGCCCTTTAAAGTTACGATTAGCAGTACTAATGCATACCTCACCAGGTGCAAGACAACCTTGATGAGCACCAAGACAAGGCCCACAACCAGGAGGAAGCACAACACCACCAGATTTAACAAGAGTAGAAATAACACCTTTCTCAAGTGCTTTTTCAAATATATCTTTAGAAGCAGGTAAAATCAATAATCTTACATCAGAATGAACTATTTTACCTTTCAAAATCTTTGCAGCAACCTCAAGATCACTTAAACGACCATTAGTACAGGTACCAATAAGACACTGCTG
>JALHTX010000254.1 GCA_022866015.1 Thermoplasmatota archaeon | reverse complement strand
CCAGAAATTCGTTTTCCTGATGGCAACAGGGAACAATCTTTATTAGTTTGGAAAAAATAACAGATATCATGATTTACTCAAATGGTAAGTTAGCAGGTGTCCTCTTTTTCATTGCATCAACTCAGTTTGTTCTAGGATTAATCGTTGCAGAAGCACTGTATCCTGGATACAATATATCACAGAATTATATAAGCGATTTAGGCATTGGACCATCCTCACTGGTTTTTAACACGTCTATCATTCTTTTAGGGTTGCTATCGCTTATTGGAATTTATTTTTATATCGAGCTTACAACCTTAAAGTGATAACCATTTTGTTCACCATTGCAGCATTGGCAGCAATGAACGTTGGAATATTTACAGAGAACAATTTACCAATGCACATGCTCGCTACTTTTTCTGCATTCCTCTCCATCGGATTAACAGCCATATCCTCATATAAGGTAACAAAATATCCATTCAACATTATTGTCATTCTACTAGGACTCACATCCTTAGTAGCATTGATTTTTTTCATTGGAAATATCTACTTTGGATTGGGTGTGGGTGGAATGGAACGTATGATTGTTTATCCTATTCTCATCTGGATGATAGGATTTGGCAGTTTTCTTATCGCAATTCCTGAAAAATTATGAAATTGCTAACAAATACGAGCACAAATCTCCCGCCCCACTTCCATTTTAGTAAGAGTAAGGATTAAGCGCTTGAGTAAGAATGAGATTTGAACTTCGAGTTAGAATTCCTTCCCCTGCACTTATTTAAATTGATTTTATTTCAACAAAAATAGAAAGAATAATTATAGCTTGATTTTTTTTAGTTATTGTATTATTGGTTTAGTATTTTTTCAAAGATTGGAAAACGCTGCAAGAGTTTTTGTAAAAAACAATGGTGTGTTGATTGATTTGCTTTTTGGAATACTAACTTCTTATGTTTCTCATTCACTCTCAGCACTATAAAAATTCCAAACTTTATGGTGCGTCAGTAACAATTAATTCTTTTACGGGTGTTCCATCACTCCATAGCCCCATATATTGTTGCTGTGAAGTGTTACCAAGACAAAAGTCTCTGTTAATACCATAGAACGCATAATCTGTTAAGGCATCAAAAAGCTTCCAAGTTGAATAATAATCCATAGCATCAATTTTATCAAAATATGGATTACAAAGAGGTGCAAGATGACCAGCAACCAAGTCTGGTTCTCCATAAGTATCAGTAATCTGAATTACAAAATCTTTTTGCGAGAAGGGTATCTGAACTGAATTATAAAAAATAGTTTTTCCTGATTTATCTCCAACAACAGTATCATTTTGACCAACTACAACAACCATCAAAGTTTCACTTGAAATTTTACTTAAATCTACCTCAGGTCCAAAAGGAATCATAGGCTGAACCGGCATAATTGCTTTAGGTATTGGAAGTCCAACATCTAAAGCCTGGGCAGCCATATAAGCAGTGATACCACCACCAAGTGAATGACCAACAATTGCAAACTTATCAAGCTGGGGACGTACGTGATCACCATGCTGCAGCTCCTGTATTGCATCCTTTACTACTTGTATAGCTTTAGAATTAAACTGTTTATATCCGATTAAAAATCCTAGCTGATAACGAGGATATATAACAATATTTCCTTTCTTAACAAGGTGATTAATCCATTCTATATAACTAATTGGATAAAACGAACTCCACCCATGATTAAAAACAATAAGAGGAGCAGATTCTGGCTTTGGGGAATCAGGCTCAAAAATCCAATACTGATGCGCACCCCATTTATATCTAGATTCTTTAACACCATCATGCAAATAATCTGAACCACCCGGACCACTAGTTGGTTGATCTGGTGGAGTTGGCTCATCAGTTCTTGCTGAAACAGACCCAATAAGAGGTATCACAAACAAAAAGGTGACAAAGAAAACTAATATCTGTTTTTTCATTTATTTTCTCCATCAAACCTATTCTTTTATAAATTTTACTACATTTCCAGATTTATCCGTTAGTATTAATGTTTTATTATTGTCAGAGAATTTATAATAAGCTGTTTTAGTTTCTCCTTCAATAGTCATATATAGCGTTTTATTTGTAATATTCCAAGTACCATTTATATTTAAAGACTCATTTTCGTATGAGCCAGTAACTTTAAACGTTTTATTTGAATAGAAAATATAGGTATTACTCTCTATACTACCCTCATGCATAACTCTTTTAGTCCAAGAACCGATTATTTTTTCTTCATCTAATTTGGATGTATCCTCATTACATCCACTTAATCCAACAGCAAGAAGTATGAGAATTATTCCAATTATCATTAGTTGTTTTTTCATATTTTTCCTTACCTAAACCTGCAATTTATACAGGCATAAGATTATTATTCTTTAATACTCTCAATTCTATTATAACCAATGATAGATAATATACATAAAATGATTAGCATTAATTCTATTATATAAGCGAAATTAAGGTAAGAATTTAGTTTTTCCAAAAAATAGTTATGTGTAAACAATTCTGTTTGCAAATAAGAAGGTGGGTTTGAACCAGACATAATATTGTATGATATAGCCTCCCAATTTTTAGATATTGAATTTTGTTCCATGGACAAACTAGTAACAAAGAAAGTATTAATCAACAAGCTAATTAAAACAATCATAAAAATTAGAATCAATAGTCTAGAATCTTTTTCTTTTTTTGGCATAATTTCTTTCTCTCAAAACTGCCTATTAAAAATGTAAACAGCTTTAATAATATCAGTATCGGTAACGGTGACAGTGTTATAATTATTTGAAAAAACATAATCCATTGTTTTTTGGGGTTGTGATAATTCATCGGTATAAGTTAGTATTAAACTATTATTGGTAATATTCCATGCTCCGCTACCTAATATTCTTACTTCTGTATGAAATATATAGGTAATTACAAAGGTGTAATCTGAATGGAACTCCCATATTTGTTCACTAAAATTCTTACCTTCCCAAGTTAATAAAACATCCCAAATACCTATTAGTCTTTCTTCATCAGATATTATTCCATTTTCATTAATTATAATTTCTCTTGTCGCGGTTACAGTATCTGTTACATTTGTAGCAGTCAATGTATAAGTCGTATTTTGTGTTGGTTGAATTATTATAGTTCCCTTTAAACTAACAGTTCCTATGTTATTATTAATACTTACAGTTGTTGCCCCTGTTACATCCCAAGTGATATTTGCTGTTCCACCTATCTCTATTAATGTAGGTGTTACATGAAAGTTATGGATTATCATTGGATTAGATGTTTCTTTAGTTTCTTCATTACATCCACTAAATCCAACAGTTAGAAGTATGACAATTATTCCAACTATCATTAGTTGTTTTTTCATTTATTTTTCCTCTATAAAATATTATAGTTTGAATAATACCTCTATATATGGATTAGAATCTGATGTGGTTAACTCTAAAGTTTCATCATCAATCCAATTCATAGTATAATATCTCTCATAGCCTGTTTGATTAGTAACATTTTTAGTTAACCAACTTGGAATATATAATTTATCACCATCAATACTATAAGGAAAAATTTCATTCTCACTTTCGAAACTTATATAAACAGTATTATTCATGAATTTCCATATTTCTCCATCTGTATCTTTCCAAGTTCCTTTTAAACTTCTACCAATACTAGTACAACCGCTTAAAACACCTACACCTGCCATCATTAAAATAATTAACAATATTGCTATTTTCTTCATTATTTTTTTTCCTCCCTTAAAATCATTATTTCGTAATAATTGTTTGTTTATAAATTTCTTTTTAAAAATTGTTTAAAAAAAAGAAAAAAAGGTTTTTATTGTTTTGTTTATACTCTTTTTGCTGCTGGTCCTGTTTCTGCTTGTTTCTTTTTATCTCTGCGTCTTTTTTCTAGAATTAAAAGTAATATTAGTAGTACTATTAAGAGTATTATTAAGGATAGT
>JALHTX010000253.1 GCA_022866015.1 Thermoplasmatota archaeon | reverse complement strand
TACCCAATTCGAACCATAGATTGTCCCATCATTACCATTACCGGAACTATCATGAGCAATGGTTCCGTTTCCCTCATCAAAATTCCAGTAACCGACCAATCCTTGGTTTAACGGGTTACCCATACTGTAAAGAGTTTGTATCTCATTTTCATTTAATGCCCGATTATAGATTCGGATTTCATCCATGAGACCATTAAAATAACCTCCATTACCTTCATATGATGGAGCGTTTAATTTCGGATAAACTCCAAAAAAGAGATGTGAATCATCCTCCTGTCTATCACCAGTAAAAATATCACTACCAACAGAATTACAATTCAAAAAAATTTCCATATCATTATCTTCAACAAGAAAAACAATATTATACCATAGATTAGTAACCAGTGATGATGTACTATTAACAAAAGGAGGCAAATCACTACCATCACTACCGTTACCCATTGTAAAAAGAATTTGTTTATTATAAGTACCGTAATCTCCATTTACCCTATTGTCAATACACCCTTGGTAAGGGGCCAAATTATCAGAATAATATCTTTTCGAGAAGATAATTTGAAATTCATTTTCTATTTCTCTTAAGTTAACCCATAACGATATGGTTAAATCTCCCGTAATATCTAAAGTTTCATCATCTGGTATAACAACATAATCATCTAAACCATCAAAATCTAAAGCACCATTTAAAACAGAACTGTTTGTCCATGATGCACCATAGATTGTACCATCGTTGCCATTTCCAGTATCATCATGAGCAATACTACCACTTCCTTCATCAAAACTCCAATAGCCAACCAAACCAGTTGTTAAATCATCTGCCTTCACATGTTCAACAAAATGTATTGATGAAAAACTTGTTCCAATAAACAACAAACATATTAAAATCCCAATTATCTTCTTATTCATACTTTTTTACCTCCCTCTTAAAAAAATCCTATCTTGTAACATTGAATAGATTATCTTAATTTAAATCTTATGAAAATTATATGAAACAAAATTTAAAATAAACAAGTTAAAAACAACAAATTGTTAAACTAATTTCATTTCAACAAAAGCATAAAACTTTTTTCTTTTTCAGTCATAAAACGCTCTGATATTTGACCAAGTCTGTCAGAAACCTTTTCTAAACCTGGATAATTATTATGCGATAAAAGGTTTGCAATTCCCCTACTTAGTGTAAATACAGCAAGTTCATGTTCTCTCTTAGATTTATAGATATGATATGGGGTAACATATAATTTTTCATAAGACTGAAATACCAGCCCATCATTATTATCAACCATCTCCTCTAGATGGTTTTTTAATTGCAATAAAAACATGTGAAATTGAATAAGCTCATCTTTTTGCATATTTTTCCTCCCTCAAACTACAATTTCAAATATCTTATGGCATTATTGGTGGCCTCGATGGTCCTGGTATTCCTGGTTTTCTTGGTTCAAACCATTCACAATCTTTCCCACAGCCACCTGGTGGTATTTTATGACCCAGTTTACATTCATGAGTTTTTTCATCAAGATAATTACATTCACTCATTTTATTCTCCCCTCAAACTATCAGGAGATGCCTTTGAACTTTTCTGAAGCAGGTTCGCCTTCAATTCCCCAGTGTGATTTAGGGATTTCATGCACAATTACTTCTACAGCACGAGCAGGGATACCTAAATCAACAAAGACGTTAGTTATTCCTTTAATCACAGTTTTAGCTTTTTCCTCTCCGAAATCTTCCCAGACATTCACATGAAGAATAGGCATTTTTCCGCTCTCCCTAAATATAAAAACAATATATAATAACTAAACTTAAATGTTCCTTAGAGAAATCTTATATGCAACAAAATTAAAAATAAATAGATTAAAAACAACAAATTGTAAAACTGATTTAGTAATTGTATTATATGCCTTAATAATTAATTTGTTTTAACAAATTCAATATTTATATCAGACATTTCAGATATATTAAAACCCAATTGATAGTATTGCATAATAGCTGATAATAAATTTGATACATAATCTGTATCAAAATAAATTTTAGCAATATTTCTGATTTCTGGTGAATAATAAATATTTGCTAATCCCACTATACTAATATTATAACAATTTAAAATATTACCTTGAACTGTTATTTGTCCATAATTAGTACAATTAAAAATTGGTTCATAAATC
>JALHTX010000252.1 GCA_022866015.1 Thermoplasmatota archaeon | reverse complement strand
TTGTAATACCATATAAAACGTTTTTTTCTCCGTTTATATCTGTATTTGAAAGACGTATTATATATTTAAAATCAGGACCATGGTCAATTATTTTTTTTGGTTTTTCTTTTTCTTCTTTTTTTTCTTTTTTCTCTGATTTTTTTGTTTCTGCTTTTGTTACTTTTGGTTTAACTGTCGTTTCCTCATTTGATAATTCATCTGATTGTTCTTCAACTGCTTCTTCTGCCTTATCTTGGATTTTATCTTCCCCCGTAGTTTTTTCTACAGGATCCTCAGGCATTTCTTTGTTTTGTTTAGATTCTTTATCCAAGTTTATAACCCCTTATTTTTATTATAATTAACCTTATTTATAATAAGGAAAGTAAAGGCAATAATAAAGGAAGCTATATTTAAGTGTTAGGGGGATGGAAAAAATTATGTTTTTTTAAAAATTGTTACCGTAATTTCTATATGCTTAAATTATATGCCTGAAGTGAGTGATCAATCTATGTCTATGACAACTTGGGTTAAAATTTCTGATATACTAAATGATAAAAAAACAGATGAAAAAGTAAAAATACGCGGATGGATTTATCGTACACGTAGTAGCGGAAATATTGTTTTTACTGTTATACGTGATTCGTCAGGTATTTTGCAAGCAACTGTTAAAAAAGGAAATCTTTCTGATAAAGAGTTTGAAGATGCTAAAAAAGCACTTATTGAATCTAGTTTAGAAGTAACAGGTGATGTTAAAAAAGATGAAAGAGCACCGGGTGGATTTGAACTTAAAGTTACAGGTTTTAAGGTTTTAAATTTTGCAGAACCGTTTCCAATTACAAAAGATCAAAGCCCTGAATTTTTACTAGATAACAGACATTTATGGATTCGCTCTCAAAAACTAACAGCAATTCTTAAAATTAGATCAACGATTGTCGGCGCAATTCACAAGTTTTTTAGAGGTAGAGGTTATTATGAATTTGATGCACCAATTCTTCAGCCAAATCAATGTGAAGGAGGTAGCACTCTTTTTGAAGTTAAATATTATGAGGATAAAACTTATCTTTCGCAATCTTGGCAGCTTTATGCAGAAGCAGGAATTTTTGCGCTTGAAAAAATCTATAATATGGGTCCTACTTTTCGTGCGGAACGTTCTAAGACTTCTAGGCATCTTTCTGAGTTTTGGATGGCTGAAATGGAAGTTGCATGGATGGAACTCAATGAGGTTACTGAAGTTGCAAAGGATGAAATACGTTTCATTATTCAAGAGGTTTTAAAAAATAATCTTAGAGAACTTCAACTCTTGGAACGTGATATTAAATAACTTGAACATTTGTCAAATGCAGAATATCCTACTATTACATATACTGAAGCTCTGAATATCTTAAAAGAAAAAGAAGGAATGGATGTTGAATGGGGTAAAGATCTTAGAACTATTGAAGAAGATAACCTAATGAATCATTTCAAAACACCTGTTGTTGTTACTAATTATCCTATTGAAATCATGGCTTTTTATAAACCACCTGATAAAAAAGATAATAAAACTGCGCTTTGCTTTGATATGATAGCACCAGAAGGATATGGTGAAATAGTTGGAGGTTCACAAAGAAGCACAGATATCAAGGATATGATAAAACGTTTAACGGCTATGGGCGAAAAAATAGATAATTATAAATGGTATTTTGACCTCAGACGCTATGGCTCTGTTCCGCATAGTGGTTATGGTGTAGGTGTAGAGCGAGTAGTTGCATGGATATGTGGAATAGACAATATCAAAGATGCAATACCTTTCCCACGTACTATCCTGCGTTTTAGACCATAAAATATTGGATAAAATCAAATGATAACTAATGTACATATATTTATTTCTGGTCATGTTCAAGGTGTATGGTTTCGTGCAAGTACTAAACAAAAAGCAGAGCAATTAGGACTTAAAGGCTGGGTTAGAAACACAAATGATGGTTATGTAGAAGCAGTTTTTCAAGGTGATGACAAACAAGTAAAAGAAATGATTAATTGGTGTCATCAGGGTCCGCCACTTGCAAAGGTTGAAAAAGTTAATGTTACAAAAAAACAATCTATAGATATATTAAAAGATTTCAGTATTAAGCACTAGATTTTTTCTCTTCCTTCTTTTTTTGTTTTTCTTCTTCTTTTTTCTTTTTTTCCTCAGCTTTTTCTTCTTGATGTCTCCTTTCTTTTGTAATACCACCTTGTAAAGTTCTCATTCTTGAACTCATTGCCTTTATTGTTTCTTCATGATGCTTCTTTTTAATGTTAAATTCAGCTCTTGTTATTTTACCTGAATCTAGTTTTTCTTTTAACATATCTATTTTTTGTTTTTCTTTTTCCATTTGTACTTCTTTTTTTGTAATTCCTTTTTGTAATCTCGTTTCAAAGCTCATTTTATTTACCCCATAGTTGTTTTCTGTGCGCCTCAAGGGTATTATTTTTCTTACCTAAATATTGGTTTCGTATAATTTTTTTAATCAATACCCCTTGTTTCAACATCATAAATTATATATATTTTTATTTAGTTTTCCATATGGTTTTTTATATGGAACGGAAATTAAGAGAGATTAATGGTTCTCTTGTTATAACTATCCCAAAACAAGTATGTGACCTTTATAATTTACGGAAAAATGATGTTATAAGTATTGAACCAATTGGTGTCGGTGAACTTAGATTAAGAAAAATACAATATTAGTCTGAGTTTTTCGCCCCCTTTCGTAATCTAATAAGACCTGCTTCTATTCGGACAAATGTTAAACTATTCCTATTATATTTATCCAATCTCACTCCAAATTTTTTAGCAAGTTTCTTAACTAATAATAAAACCTTTGGATTAGCCTTCGTCCAAAAGGGTGTCAATTCCCTTAAAAAGATATTTACAGTTATAGGACCTATACCTTTGAATCCCATTAACCTCTGTTCTAAATCTTTACTATTTTTTGATTCTTTATATAAACAAGTTAACGAGCCGTAATTTTCCAAAAGGGTTTTACAAATAAGAAGTAATTTATCTGCGGTTGAGAAATCATACCTCACATAGCCACCCTCATCAAGTATTCTTACCAACTCATCCCATCCAGCATCTAATATCTTCTCAGGTGTCAGAACCTGATATTTTTCAAAAGTTTTGTATGTATTTTTCGCAATTGTTTCGGATATTCTTGCTCCGAACAAAATACTTGCTAAAAACCATTTAAAAATCTCATCATCTGTTCTCTCGTTTAGTTTGATTCCTAATTCTTCAGAATATAATCTACTCCTTTTCAACTGATTTATATTTTTTTTCATCTATCTTATAATATTATAATCATTTTTTTCTTTAAAAAACAAACCATCATAAAAACAACAAATTGTTTTATTCTGATTCCAATGCTAAAAAATCAGAAATGTCATCGACATGTTAAACCGATTTTTTAATTGGTTTTTTCTATGTTCGTTAACCTCTGTTCTATAGGAAAATGATTCAATATCAACATAGGATAAGACAAAATGCCATTAAAACCAATATTGATTAATAACATTAAAAACAACATAAGAAAATATCATTAAAAACCAATACTAAAGGATAAACCCAAAAATAGCATTAAAGACCAGCATTAAAGGGTAATGCCAAAAATAGCATTAACCCCAGCATTAAAGGGTAATGCTAAAAACAGCATTAACCTAATCCCAAGCCTAATAACATTACTACGTAATGTTATTCAACATGGCATGGCATAGCATTAAAAAACAGCATTAAGACATAGCATTAAAAAACAGCATTAAGATATAGCATTACCAATGGCAAATTGCCATTTAAAAAAACAACATTAAAACAAGATTAAAACCAACATTAAAAGCCAAAATAGATTTATGTCATCAACATAAAAATGGTATATGATATAGACACGCTGGGTATTGCAGATACCTAGGTGGCAAACCATATCTAGAAGGCCCAAGTGCAGCAGATGGATCAATTAATATCTTGCAATCTTCTGTTTCGACATATATTGCCATGGAACGAACGCCAAGTGAATCTGAAACAATTGGTTTTATAATCATAGTAGGTTTTGAATAAATGTTTGATGTTTTTAAAAGTTAACTAAAAATAGTTTGCTTTTTTAAATTCGTCATGATCCTAATAAAAAGTTATTGATTCATCGCAATCATTACAATAGTACTCTATTATCATTTTTGAATCAAGTCTTTTTATAGGTATCATTTTCATAGATTTTCCGCATTTGGAACATTTTTGTTCATACATCATACTTTTTATTACCATTATTACCATATAATATTTTATACTTATTAATATATAAAATTTTTGTTTAAAATATTTCTTTATCGTTCAAAAAGTGTTTTTTCGTTATATTTAATTTTAATAATTCTATGCATTGGTATCATCGCAGAAACTGTTTTTATAAAAGTTTTTTGTATTTCTAAAACATCTTTTCCTGTAATAATTTTAGTGTTATTTGGTGCACCTCGATGAACATACCAAATCTGTATAAAATTAAAATCGTAGTCTTTATCCCATTTTATCTTATTTAAAATATCACGAGGATTCATATTATTACTCATATAATATAACTAGTATTTTCAAGGCTTTTTTTTATATGAATGTTTCCATTACCTTCAACAATTGTTTCATGGCCCGGATAAAGATTTTCAATATCAAATTTAGAAAGCTTCTTAATTGAATCTTTTAGCGCATAAGCGTCTCCTCCTGGAAGGTCATATCTTCCAAATGAACCATATGCAAAAACTGTGTCACCAGAGAACAATGTTTTGCTTTGCTTAGAATATAAACAAATACAGCCAGAGGTATGACCTGGTGTATGAATTACAAGAAAGTCTTCATCTCCTATTTGTATTGTTTCTTTATTATTAAGTTTTATATCAACAGACATTTTAGGCATTATGCCGCCTAGTATTCTTGCAAAATCGCTTTCCCCTTTCTCTATTTTGTTTGATGCCAGAATATGCGCAAAAACTTTAACATTTTTATTAGAAATTCCATAGATTTTTTTTAATCCGCCGCAATGATCATAATGTTCATGAGTAAGTATAACTTGCAATATTTCTTCAGAGTTAATAATTTCACGTATTTTATCTTCTACATATTTTTGATTTAATCCAGTACCACAATCAATAATTGTAGGTACTTTTCCAGTTATAATATAAATATTTGAATCGTAACCTATACCATATATACAATATATTTTCATAATATATGAAAAATGCTTTTGTTTTGATAAAATTTGCTTAATTATTTAAAAAAAAGCTGGGTTGATATATAAAAATTCATTTTCCTATTAGAAATTCAATTTTCTTTTTGGTTATATACTTTTATTTCAATTTTGTATCTTATAGAAGAATTTTTATTTAATTTTCAAGTATCGGTTACCTATGCTAATGTTTCTTTTAGTTCTAGTTCACTCTTTAAATAAAACTTTGATTTGCTTATTCCTATTTCCTATATTATTTTTGTATCAAACAATAATAAAGTAAATAAACTTAGTTTTGATATAAAAAATGATCTTTGTCTCTTTTGAGGAAAAACCATGATTGATTCTAATGATAAGGACGCTTTAGATATAGCAAATTCAGAGGTTATAAAACATACATTGATTTCTCTGATTATTGTTGCTAGTTCTAAAACATCTAATGATTATGCTTGGGCAGTTATAAAAAAACTGTTAAGTGAGTTAAAGACTAATTATAGTTTTCTAAAGTTTATAGAAATCGGTGATATTTCAGTTATAGACTATTCTATCGAAGATATATCTGTATCTTATGATTTTGATAAAGTTAAACCAAAGCAGGTTGGTATGGCCATACAAGACCTAATCGATCTTTTTAAAAAATATCTTGGTACAAAAGCAGGTTATTTTTTCATTGAAGAATTCAAAAATGTTCTTGGAGATAATTATTACGATATAATAAAAAAAATGGGTGTAGATCTAAGGCTTATCGAATTACAAAAGGAGCTTTTCGGGTTAGAAATTAAAAGCTATAAAATAAGAGAATCATCTGGTTCAAATATTGCTTTTGTTGAAAAAATAAAATAAATTTTATTTTTAATTTTATTGTATATATTATTAAGGATAAAATATAAGAGGAACCTAGCTAATTATTAATATTAAAATTGTGGGGGAAAAATAGTATGAAGAAAGAAATTGTAATTCTTATCATTGGTTTGTTTATAGGATTAGCTTTTTTTCCAATTATAAATGGATCACAAAATTATGAAAACCAGATATTGATACAAATCAGTCAAACACAAGATAAGCTACTTACAGAAGAAAAAATAATTGGAGATATGCATGTAAAATATTGGCAACATGTCATCAATGATGTTGTGATTAAAAATGATTATATCTTATTACAAGAAGACCCGGAGGATAATAATATAATTAAATTTGAAAAAGAATGGACCGATATACAAGATCTTAGATTAGATATCATGCAAATGAATTTAAATTCATTTAAAATAGATGAGAATAATGTCGCATGGATGGAAAAAGTTTTTTTTCCAGAAGTAAATGATCTAAAAAATTTTTATTCTATTGACAACAACCAACTTTTCCCATTACTCTGCTGGGAGGTTAGATACAAAAACGGAAACACTATTTTATATGATGATGATGGAAACATTATTGGAGATGGTATCCCGGCGCCTAATGAAGGGTTTTCTCTCTCAGGGTTTAATGATGCTAGCTATCCAGATCCCTGGCTAGAATGGAGATTAAATGCAGATAGCTGGCTTAAAGAATGGTGTGATTCTACCACAAGTATATCATTACCAACCATAGAAATTATTTCATCATATGTTAGTAACCCAGATATGAATATCTTTTATGAAATAGCGCATTCAGTTCATTTGCCAACAAGATTTCAAGCAAATGCAGAAGG
The DNA here is from genome assembly GCA_022866015.1 of Thermoplasmatota archaeon. Classification (GTDB taxonomy): domain Archaea; phylum Thermoplasmatota; class E2; order DHVEG-1; family DHVEG-1; genus PFL35. The sequence continues at coordinate 1,701 of JALHTX010000252.1, read as the reverse complement.
CATATATTATACCGCAGATCAACTTCACAATGATATGGAAAACCGTGATCCTATAAGATTTGCTATGCTGTGCAGTTGCGAAGCTATGCGAGAAACAGGACCAGGAACCCTCTCATATGAGTGTAGAAAAGGAGAACTGCAGAACACAGTTACTGTTGGATATATTGGCATGGCCGACTGCCCTGGATGGTCAGTATCCTTAGAATGGCAAGATTACATGTTTCATGCGATGAACTCCAATTATACTATTAAGGATGCTTATAATCTTGCATGTGCAGAATATCCAACAATTGCAGATTGCGTATTATTCGCAGGTGATCCGACAGTCAAAATATGGCAACCTGAACCTGAAAAAAACCCTGATCTTAAATGTGAAGGAGCATTTAGTTGGGCTGATATAAAACCAGGAGCAACAGTAAATGGAAGTTTTATAGTAAAAAACATTGGTGATGCAGATTCTATACTAAACTGGACTATTACAGAGCATCCAAATTGGGGCACATGGACTTTCACGCCATCCAATGGAGATAACGTAACACCTGAGGATGGAATAGTTACTGTTAATGTTCAAGTTATTGCACCTGACACACAAAAAACAAATTTCTCAGGACAGATAAAGATTGAAAATAAAGAAAATACAAGCGATTATGAAATAATCAATGTATCACTTACAACATGCAAAGACAAAGAAATCAATAGTCTATTATCACTAATAGAAAAACTAATTCATCGCTTTCCATTCCTTGAAAAAATACTAAACCTATTACTATAACTAAAAACCAAACTCTAAATCTTTTTTCTTATTTTTTGTGAAATGAAAATCATATAAGAAGCTATACTTATATTTTTATATGGAATAATTATATAATAATGCTTTATAAGTGTAAAAGTAGTCTTGAAACGGTTAGGGGCGAAGTATACAACTATGCCTTTTAACATATTATTGAAAAAGTCAACAGGAGAGAATTGAATAAGCCTAGAAACTGAGGTTTATACCAATATGGATATAAAATATGCTAAAATTTATAATAAAAAAATTTATTAAGGAGTGTTAATCTATTTATATAAGAGGGCTTAAATGAATAGATTTGTTATGTGGGTAATTTCTGTTTTTATCTTATGTTTACTTGTTGGATCTGTTTATTTTTTAATTTTTTATAAAAAATCTGTTGATGAAGATAAAGTAATCTATAACGATAAAACTGTAACTGTCGATAATACAATTAGTCCAGAAAATACCACTCAAGGTGTTTTTTTGGAAGTTAATAGAATTCATAAAAAAGGAATTGAAAATGAATTTATAAAAATAGGTAATTCATGGAAGATAAAACCCACTTTTCATTTCGAAGCAATTGTTGATAATGCAATATGGATTGGTAATGATATTAATGACTGGGATACAGGCTTTATTGGATGGGAATCTTTAAAAGATGTAGAAGATGAACAAGAAACAGCAACAGTTGAATTTAAAATCTTTGAAACAAAAAAGAAACTTTTTGGAACCGAAAAATTAGAAATGGAAAGTTTTAGTGTTATCTATAATTTTAAAACTGGACGATGGTCTGGTGATGATAGTTTTAATGATAGTGATGGTTATGGTCATATCAATGGTAAAAATTATGAGGTATGGTTTTCACTAAATCAATTTGATGTTGATAACGATGGAATTCCTTTTTGGACTGAAAATAATATTTTAGGTAC
>JALHTX010000251.1 GCA_022866015.1 Thermoplasmatota archaeon | reverse complement strand
TTTCCTTCATTAGATAGCTTGATGATCAATTCCCTCTCTTTTAATTGAGCTGTTTTTTTCGATTTCATACATCCCATCCAAAAAAGAGAGTACATTTCTATTATATCAATTTGGCCTATAACTAAAGTCCTTTACTATATACACATCAGAGTTATTTTTTGATAGATTTGAGAATTAATAATAAATCTATTTAAATTAAAATATCTTAAAGATTTTTCTGTCTTACAATTATAGTATTTTCCTGCTTATTCATATTTATTTTCAATTTATACAAAATCAATAAATTTTATTGCATTTCACATAAAAAAAAGAATTATAACGAAAGTGTGTAATTTTAGATATATAATTATAGAAAAAACTATTTGCAAATAAAAATAACCAGTTTTGTTTATTTTTTTTCATAGTAAATACTAACCTATGAAAAAAAGATAAAAAGAATTTATCTTAAAATATTTATAATAAATCAATAAAAATTAGAGATAATGACCTGAATTAAAACATCTAAAAATATCAAGTTATATGAAAATAGGAAATAATCAAATCCTTTTCTACCTACAATTGCACCAATTTTTTTGATATCTTTTTTATCTGATTTTAAAAGTTTGTAGGAATAAAACATGATATACAGCCATAAAATAATAAACAAAACTAGAAATACAAATGATAAAATTGTTGTATAAAATAAAATAACTCCTAGTATACCTGATATTAAAAACCAAACAAATGAAACTCTAGCTGCATTTTTCTCACCAAAACTTGTTGCATATGTTCTAACACCATGTTTTTTATCACCTTCTGCATCAACAATTCCTTCTGCAATATCATGAGCGCTAACTGTAAAATATGTAAATAAAACAAGAGCTATCATTTGTATAATTGCATCTTTATTAGTATTTATAGTACCAAGAAAAGCAAGATCTATTGAAACAGGAGAACCTCGAGGAAATGTAGTCCAAATAGCAAAAAAACCAAAAACTGCTACAACAACCCATTGTACAGGTGTAAATATCTCAGAATACGCAGGAATTTTAACGCGTTTTTTAAGATATCTATCATGAAATGTTACAAATAAAGCAGCAATACAAACAATTATCAAACATATAGGACTTACAAGAAATGCAAAAAATAACACTAATGCAGAAAAAAAAAACGCGATTGCAAAAAAATTTTTTTTACTAATTCTACCAGATGGAATAGGTCTATCTGGATGGGCAACAGAATCAATATCTGCATCCGTTATATCATTCCAGATAAGTGCCGCAAAAAAACCAGTATATAATGTAATAACCGTAAAAATAATGACTCTGATTATATTCATATCATATAGATGTATACCATAAGCTAGCATAGGAACACTTACGAACATGAAAATATAACTTATCATCTCATAAGGTGGAAGAGAGCGCCAATGAACAAGAAATTTTAAAGGACTAGTAAAAAAAGATTTTCTTGATCCCACTTTTTTTATCACCTTAAATATTTTTCATCTGATTGAGAAGGGTCTTATCCCAATAAATATTTTCTTTAATTATTTTTTTTGCTATTTTATTAATCTCCCCTTTTTCTATAGACGGCATTTCTTTATCAGGTACTTTACCTGCCCAAGCCGCAAACCTTCGTAAAACCCACCAGTTATATGTAAATTCATCAATTAAATCTATGCTAAAGGGATTAATATTTTTCCATTTATGAAAGCCAGTTCCTATACATACCTCTTTGTTTTCTTTAACCTCGGTTATATATCCATCCCACCAAATCATATATTCTGGATGCGAAGTGCAAAGAACAATACGTGCTTTGTTTTTATTTGGGTATTCTTCAACTGTAATTGAGGGTTTACCTGAGAAATCTAAATCAATAATTTTATCACTTTTTTTCCATGATTTTGCAAAAAAGTATATATATATAAATATATCTTTTAAATTTAATTTTTCTTTTTTAAAAAAAACAAGGGACTCAAAAAAAGACTTAACAAGACCATGAAGTCCTCCACAATAAGACCATGCAAAAATTCTAGTTTTTTCATCTTTTGAAAAATCCTTATCAGGATAATTTGCACACACCTTTAAAAATCTGTCAGATTTATCAGGTAAAGTAATAGCTGGCCCACCCCACCAACGAATGCGAAGAGTGTCATTATAATAATCAAAAAATATAGGATTATCCTTTAAAATTTTAAAATCAACAGGTACACCACCGGAATGAAACAAAACACCGTCTTTAGTCTCACCCGGTGAAAAAGAAAAAACATAACTAGCAGCACCTATTTTCTCAGGATGATTATATTGAAAGGTATATAAAAGTGGAAAAGCAAGATGATTATAAAAATGTTTAACAACAGAAATATCTAACGAACTTTTATCATATAATTTTTCAAGAAAACTTTTAGGTTTACTATTTTTACCAGTGTCAAGCCTAGTAAAAAGAGCCACACCCCCACAAATACCAATATAACTTCCGCCATCCTTTATAAAATTCTGAATATTTTTTTTCCATCTTTTAACTTTAAAAGAAAACGTAAAACCTTTTGATATTGCTTCACTATCACCTACACCACCACCGGGTACAAGTAATATATCATAGTTTGAAATAGAAAGCTTACCTTTTATTATATCATTATCATAAATATAATCAGTAACAAATGTATATTTTTTATTTCTAGATTCCCACGAATAACCATTAAGTATCATAGGAAAATAATGCTTGCCAGAACCCCAACCAAGTGACTCAGAAGCAAGTATTGCAATTTTTATTATTTTAAGTTTCTTGTTCATTAGATATTTTTGTTAAACAAATAGTATTTTTAATAGTTACTGGAAAATAATTATAATATTACTGTTTGTTGATGTTTGTATAACCGCAGAGTTTTTACATAGAATTTGTTTTCAATATAATATTATTTTTGAAGGAAAGAAAATTTATGACTGAAACATACAAAAAATACATTTTCAGCTCAGATCCTCCTGAAACAATAAAAATTGGTTCTAATCTTGAAATAAAAAAAGTTACAAAAACAAAGGAATTCAAAGATTTTTTTAGATTTGCTTGGAAAATATACGAAAAAGATAAAAACTGGGTTCCATCAATATGGGAAGAAATAAAAGGTTTTTTTAAAACAAAAAATTATTTTTGGAAACATGCACAAGCATGTCTTTTTCTTGCATATAAAAACAATGAAATAGTAGGTAGAATAGCTGTAATAGTTGATGATCTTATTATAAAAAAAGAAAAAAAAAACATTGGTTATTTTGGTTTTTTTGAGGCAATAGATGACTATAAAGTATCACAAGCATTGTTTGACACAGCAAAAAAATGGCTTAAATCTAAAAAAATAACAAAAATGCGAGGACCAATAGATGCAAGGATAGATATAAGATGCGGACTACTACTAAATGGATATAATGAAACACCTTTTATTTTTGCATCGTATAATCCAAAATATTACGTTGATTTTGTGGAAAGATATGGTATGAAAAAATGCAGAGATCAACTAGTTTATTATCTTGATTTATCACCACCAATACCACAATATCTAAAAGATGCAGCTGAAAAAGTAGAAAAAATGGGTATAAAAATACGTGGTTTTAAAAGGTTAAAAGTGGGAGATGAACTCAGATGGCTGATCCCTATGATTTTGAAAACATTTTCTTTTCACTGGGGATACGTAGATGTACCTGAAGAAGAAGTAAAAACCAGATTTGGTGTTAAACAAATAAGATGGGTTGCAGACCCAGGCCTTTTTTTAGTTGCAGAATCACCACAAGGAAAGCCTATTGCTTTTAAATGGTCGACACCAGATTTTAACCAACCAATAAAAAAACTCAATGGAAAACTAGGGATAATTGGGTATCTGAAAATTTTTTATTATAGCAAAAAAATAAACCGTGGTCGTTTCAATTTTGTAGGAATAAAAAAAGAATGGCAGGGTAAAAACCTTGGTTCTGCAATGAATTATTGGACAATGCTTGAAATGAAAAAACGTAATTATTATGGTGCCGAATGCGGTTGGATTGATGAAAAAAATATTGCATCTCAGAAAACAATAGAAAAAACAGGTGCTAAATTATATAAAAAGTATAGAGTTTATGAAATTAAAATATAAAAAAATATGTTTATCCTTTAAGTGATAATTTAAAAATATATTATTAGGCTGTTGAAAAATTAATTGAACCCTCCCGCCTTTCATTTAAAGCGGGATGCAATAAATGAATAATGACAGGAGGGTTAATCTCAGAAAGATTTTGTCAAATATTAATCTTTCAGAAGTCGAAAACATACTGAAAAAC
>JALHTX010000027.1 GCA_022866015.1 Thermoplasmatota archaeon | reverse complement strand
GTTGCTTTTTATCTTGATATAAATATGGTATTTTGGTTTGTTTCATTGTACTTAGGGGTTATATGCTAGTATTTGATAAATGTATTTTGTCGAAATGTTTTATTAACATAATTATATTCACCGGTTGATTATTATGGGGATAAAATCACCGTTATATACTATTCATAAAAAACTTGGAGGAAAATTTACGGAGTTTGCAGGTTATGAGATGCCCATACAATATTCATCAATACTTGAAGAGCATCTTGCAGTTAGAAAAACCGTCGGTCTTTTTGACGTTTCGCATATGAGTAATGTATGGATTATCGGAAAGGATGCCACGAAATTGCTTAGTCTTACTACAACAGCAGATGCAACAAAAGTTGGAGATAAACAAAGCCAGTATACAGAGATCTTAAAAGAAGATGGAACCATTATCGAGGATACCATTTTTATGAACCTTGGGGACAAATATATGATGATTCCCAACGCAGGTATGAATGTTATCGTGACTAACTGGTTAAATGAACAAGTTAAAAAATATAAACTTGATGCTAAAGCAGAAGATGTTTCAAGAGATTTTGTTATTCTTGCAATTCAAGGACCAAAATCCAGAGAAACCCTTCAGAAACTCACAAATACTGATTTAAATTCTGTAAAATTTTTCGGATGTCAATACACCAAGATTGCAGGAGTTGACTGCATAATCTCTCATACAGGATATACTGGAGAACTAGGTTTTGAGTTGCAAATTAATCCGCCGAAAAAAGCAGAGATTATCTTCAATAAAATACTTGATGCGGGTAAAGAATTTGATATAAAACCAATTGGACTAGGTGCACGAGATACACTCAGATTAGAAAAATGTTTTATGCTTGCAGGAAATGAATTTCATGGGGGGAGAACGCCTCTAGAAGCAACTCTTGGCTGGACTATAAATTGGGATCATGATTTTATAGGAAAGGAAGCGCTTTTAAAGCAAAAGGAAAAAGGCACTTTTGATAGGATGACCTGTTTAATGTGTGTTGATAAAGGCATTCCACGTCATGGTTGTGAAATCTGCAAAGAGGATAAGAAAGTAGGTATTGTTACTAGTGGTACTCTATCTCCATGTCTCAATGTAGGTATTGCAATGGGTTATGTGCAACCTGATTTTAGAGCAGAAGGGTCCATACTTGATATAATTGTTAGAGATAAACCTTTGAAAGCAAAAGTTATAAAACCACCTTTTGTGCCTAAAGATTGGGCTCAAAATCGATAATTTTTTATTTTTTTTTCATTCGTAGAAAATATTTATGTTTTTACCAAATATTTATAAAATCAAGTAAAATACCCTGACCTTGATTGTTATGAGCAATGAAGTACGTGATAATTTAAAATATACAGAAACCCATGAATGGCTTAAACTAAAAGACAACAAAGCAGTTGTTGGAATTACAGATCATGCGCAATCAGAATTAACAGATATTGTTTTTGTTGAATTGCCTCAGGTTGGTAAAAAAGTAAAAAAAGGCGACGAACTTTGTGTTATCGAGTCAGTAAAATCTGTTTCGGAGATATATGCACCAGTCAGTGGTAAAATAACAAAAGTAAATGATCAATTAGATGATGCACCTGAAACAGTCAATAGCAGTCCATATGATGAAGGCTGGCTTGTTGAACTAGAAGTTGAGAATAAATCAGAAATTGACAAACTTCTTGACGCAAAATCATACAAAAAAATAATCTAGACTTTAATTTTCTTCTCCTTATATTCATGGAGAAAATTTTTTTCCGAAACTTTCTTATATTATTTAATATATACAATCTGTTAGGCGGAGAGATGGGATTGCATAGAAATTCAATTTAAGTTTTTTTCGGTCGGTGTTTAACACCTCCGCCGCCTCCCCCAATTTAATCATCATATTTAATAACAATAATCTGTTTTACAGGGTTTGATTTGTTATGAAATTGTTACTAATACACAGCGATTATATTGAATATGAAGTAAAAACCAAAGCAATTAAAACACCAGAAGATACAACTAAAAAACATGATCGCTTCGAAGAAGCACTTACTGTATTTACTGCAGTTGAGAAAATCGATGAAAAAGGCCCTTCTCAAGTAGTCAAACAAGCAGTAGAAGAGATAACAAAAACAGCAGATCAACTCAAAGTAAGAAATATTATGCTTTATCCTTATGCTCATTTATCATCAGATTTAGCAAGCCCTAAAAAAGCCCAAGAAATACTAGTTGAAATCGAATATGAGTTAAGCCAAAAAAATTACAATGTTAAACGCTCGCCATTTGGATGGTATAAAGCTTTCAAAATCTCTTGTAAAGGTCATCCTCTCTCAGAGCTTTCTCGTGAAATAATTCCTGGTAAAATAGAGGAAGAAAATGAATCACTGAAAAAAGAAAGAAAACTGTCATCATACTGGTATATACTAACACAAGATGGAACGCTGCAGGATATTGATAAATTTAATTTTAAAGATTATAATAATCTAAAAAAATTTTCATTTTATGAAAAAGAAAAATCAAGAGCTGTAAAAGGTGAACCTGCTCATGTTACCCTTATGAAAAAACTAGAAATAGCAGATTATGAGCCTGCATCAGATGCAGGTAACATGAGGTTTTACCCAAAAGGTAGATTTATAAAAAAATTACTTGAACAATATGTGACAAGAAGAGTAGTTGATTATGGCGGTCTTGAAGTAGAAACACCAATTATGTATGATATGGATCATCCAACCCTATCAAAATATCTTCATAGATTCCCTGCAAGACAATATCAAATTGAAAGTGATAAAAGAAATTTTTTCCTTAGATTTGCTGCATGTTTCGGACAGTTTTTAATGGCTCATGATGCAACAATTAGTTATAAAGATTTACCTCTTAAAATCTATGAGATGACAAGATATTCTTTTAGACGTGAGCAATCTGGTGAGCTTGTTGGTTTGAGAAGACTTCGCGCTTTTACTATGCCTGATGTTCATGCGCTTGTTTCTGATATGAATATGGCTATGGATGAGTTTAAGGTAAGATTTGATTTAAGTCTTTCAGTTTTACAAAATATTGGAATCGATAACTCAGATATTGAGATGGCTCTTAGAACTACTAAAGATTTTTATAAAGAAAACAAAAATTTTATTGTAGATTTAGTTAAAAAGCTCGGTAAACCAATACTTGTTGAAATGTGGGATAAGCGAATTTTTTACTTTATTTTAAAATTCGAGTTCAACTTTGTTGATATGTCAGATAAAGCATCAGCACTTAGCACCGATCAAATTGATATAGAAAACGGTGAAAGATATGATATTAAATTTACAGATAAAAATGGGACACAAAAGTATCCACTTATTCTTCACTGTAGCCCTTCAGGTGCGATTGAAAGGGTAATGTATGCTCTTCTTGAGAAAGAAGCAAAAAAAATGAGTAAAGGAGAAAAACCAATGATTCCACTCTGGCTTTCACCAACACAGGTTCGTTTTATACCAGTTGGAGATGAGTTTGTAAAAGATTGTAAAAAATATGTAGATGAATTAAATGATGTTTCAAAGTATCTATATGTTCGTGCAGATATAGATGATAGGGAAGAAAGTGTTAGTAAAAAAATACGTGAAGCAGAACAAGAATGGATTCCAATAATTCTTGTTATGGGTGAAAAAGAAAAAGAAAAAAAGAAATTTAATCCAAGATTTAGAATTAAAGAATTAGGTGATGAAAACAAAGAATATTCTATAAAAGAACTGCATAATCTAATAACAGAAAAAACTAAATGTTATCCACAGGAACCAATTCCAATGCAATTGTATCTTTCAAAAAAACCTAAGTTTAAAGGCTAAAAGTTTTAACAAATTAAAAAAACCTTTAACTATTATACTTCTTGCAAGTATCAAGGTAGGTAATTCCTTATATGATTAAAATTAAAGATATTCAAAAAATAGTAGATTCCTACGATAAAAAAAATATCACAATAGGTGTTTTAGGTGGTCATTCTGGTCTTGATATTTGTCATGGTGCAAAAAAACTTGGATTTAAAACACTTGCAGTATGTCAAAAAGGCCGTGAAAAAACTTATACTAAATACTACAAAACCCATGAAAACGGTCGTGGTTGTATCGATGAAACACTTGTTCTTGATAAATTTTCAGATATAACAAAAATTGATGTTCAAGAAAAACTTAGAAAGAAAAATACAATTTTTATTCATAACCGATATTTTTGGGTTTATTTTGATTTCAAAGATATTGAAAACAACTTTTTAGTTCCAATATATGGTACACGCAATATGGTAAAACTTGAAGAGCGAGATATTCCAAAAAATCAATATTATCTTTTAGAGAAAGCAGGTATAAGATTTACAAAAATATTCAAGAATCCAAAAGATATAAATAGACTTGTAATTGTAAAAGTAAACGAAGCACTACGTGGATATGAACGAGCATTCTTCTATGCAACAGGTTTTGAAGATTATAAGAAAAAATCAGAGGATATGCTAAAAAAGAAAATAATCACAAAAGAATTACTTGAAAAAGCAGTAATCGAGGAATATATTGTTGGTGCCCAAATTAATTTTAATTATTTTTATAGCGTAATAGACAAAGAATTAGAACTTATGGGTACAGATACCCGCCGTCAAACAAATCTTGATGGTCTTATCAGGCTTCCTGCAGACGAGCAACTAGAAATTTTAAAATACTTAAAACCAAAAATGATTGAAACAGGTCATATCGCTGCAACAACAAAAGAAAGTATTATCGAGAAAATCTTTGAACTTGGTGAAAAATTTGTAAAAACAACACAAAAAGAAGTACCGCCAGGCATCATAGGTCCCTTTGCATTACAGGGTGCAATAGCAGCAGATAAAGGCAAAGAAGAAATGATTGTATTTGATGTTAGTATGAGAATACCAGGTAGCCCGCTTACACGTTTTACACCACATACAGGATATCTTTATGGTGATAGTATTTCTTACGGTGAAAGAATTGCAATGGAGATAAAAAAAGCAGTTAAACTTGATAGGTTAAAAGAAATTGTAACTTAGAAAAACTTTGTTATATTTTTATTTATAGTTGCGACTGGGAATACTGCGTGGTCTGAAGCATCAGCGTAAGACCCGCAGATGAAAAGTCGCATCTCTATTTTTCTCCAGCTAAAACATACTCTTTTTTTGTCGCACGCGGCAGGCATTCGCCTGCCCATTAAAGGTGCGACAGGAGAACAAATCTTTATGGAAAATGTAATTAGCCGTAGCTCTAAAAAGATTGCGGGTGACACCCGCAATAACTGGGTG
>JALHTX010000250.1 GCA_022866015.1 Thermoplasmatota archaeon | reverse complement strand
TTTCTGAATTAAGTCTTATTTTTATGGTTTTAAGTATTTTGTATTCCACTAGTATATATTTTCTCTCGCTTTAAGCTGTTTTTTTAATCTCTCAACATCGATACCATTGTAAACACCTATTGTTTTTCCTGCAACGTTATCCCAGGTAAAAAGTTCAATTTCCTGTTTTCCGTTTTCAGCTAGTGTTTTTCTTAAAGATTCATATCTTAACAATGGTATAATCTTGCTTGCTATCTCGTCAGTATCCCAGAAATCAACCTTTATACAGTTATCGAAAGTCTCGCATACACCAGCGGTTTTAGAAGCAATAGTTGGAGTACCAGCAGAAATAGCCTCAAGAGCAGTTATTCCAAATGGTTCACTAACAGAGGGCATAATATATACACTTGAAATGCCATAAATAAATTTAACCTCCTCTTCAGTTAAACGCCCTGTGAAAATAACTCGGTTTGAAATACCCAAGTCTACAGCCTGATCGATCAAGCGTGGTAGCATATCCCCTTCACCTGCAACAACAAAAATAACATCAGGTTCATAATCCAATACCTTTCTAGCAGCTTTCAAGAAAAACTCAGCTCCTTTTTGAATTGTCAGACGACCTAAAAACAAAACGATTTCTTGTTTTTTACCTTCAGGAATAGGATAAACAGCGTTATGTATAACACTAATTATATCAGGATTTATACCATATTTTTCAACAATTACACGTTTAGTGAAATGACTCACAGCAATTATTCTATCTGCTTTTTCCATACCTTTTTTTTCTATATCAATAAACCATTGATTTGGATTAAGCCAACCACTTCGATCATACTCAGTAGAATGAATCGTAAGAACCATAGGTACACCCATTTCTTCTTTTAAAATCGTAGCTGCTTCCATTGTTAGCCAATCATGAGCATGAATAAAATCAAATTTACCTTCAGCTTTTACAACAGCTTTAACTTTTGCAACAACAAGTTGATTATATCTATGAACTGCATCAAAAAAATTACCAGATAATGCTTTATCTTCTGGCCGATCATAAGGAAAAATCTCTGTTTCTCCAACTTCTTTTATCACAAGATTTGGTTGGTCACTATTTGCTGTATGTTTTGTTTTAGGCATAAAAAAATATACTTTAACGTTTTTATCCGCTAAACTTCTGGTAAGGCCATAGCAATGCGTGGCAAGACCACCCGATTTGAACGGTGGATATTCCCAACCAATCATTGCTATTTTCATATCTATCATCACTCCATTGAGGTTTCTTATTCGAGGGTAAAAAATCAATTCTCATTCAACTTCTCACAAATTTTACCCAAATTTCATAATTATTAAAATATAGATATTTTAATTTCTTATTTTTCCTATTTTTTCCTTCTAAAAAAGAGATTTGGAAGATGTAATCGTCCTTAATATTCAGATTATCTCGCTTTCTTAGTTTTCAGCGTTAAATGTGTAACTCATCCATCCGCTCTTGTAAATATTGCTCCTCTAAAGTCATCCGCTTCTAATGATTGAAGTCGTTTTCTCTTCCTATAGTCCATATCGTTTTCAAAGACTGTATATTCTCTCTCCATATTCATTGATTCCACCTGTCCTCTCCGAAATTTGTCGGATGATAGTAGTATATGGTAGGTGGTATATATCATTGTGTATAAAGTCATATAAATGTGTAAATTTATTACATATTTGTGTAAAATATGGAAAATAGAATAAGAATGAATATATCGCTAACAAAAAAAGAAAACGCGCTCATAAAAAAACTCGCGAAAGAAGAGGAAAGACCGTATAGCAGACAAATAGTTTACATGACGAATTTCTACATAAAAAATAATAAACTAAGAGGGATAATGAAGTGAAATAAATGAGACATATATGTAATCGATGTGCTAAAGTTTTTCAGGCAGAGGATATAACCATTCATTATACAACAGGTGGCAATGTATTTGAAATTGTTGCTATTTGTAAATTGTGCTTAGATGAGTACTTGAAAAAAACAAAGTTTAATACTAATAGAAAAGACGAAGATGCTGAAAGAATGAAAAGGAAATGGTAGTAAAAATTATGCCTAAGTGTAGATATTGTAAAAAAATTTTTAGTACTAATAAAGCCTTAGAAATGCATATATTTCAAGTCCATGAGAGAAGAGGGACAAAAGTAGATAAAATTAACTGTGATTGAAAAAAACCAAACGGCATTATGTTTTTATACTGATTTCACTTCAACAATAGTTCCTAAAGATTTTTACTGGTAAATACCTGATTTAGTTAGGTTTTAACCTTTTTCCAGATCATTTCATAGATAAAGACTTAAGCATATTTCAGTACCGCCATGGTGAATTATAGTTGATTAATTGAATCATTGATATCATAACACGTTCCCTTCGGGAAGGGAACACGAATTTACTGGTAAATTGATACTCCCGTCGGGATTTGGTACTCACGAGTATAAATCCCTTGGTTTTCCTTATATTTCTATTAGGTTAGTTAACATGTATTTAAATAAATAATAGTCGGAAAAGCCATTAGAAGGAATTGGTTATCATGGGTAATAAGGCTGCGGGAAAGATTAACGGGGTTTAGTTGCATCTTCGTTGTTTTCAATAAAAGCCAGTAAATCCCTCCATTATCTCAAATTATTTACATCATTATATCCTTTACTATATGCTAAAGTTATTAGGTCACCCCAATTGTTAATATTTTCACCAATATTGACAAAATAAGCAGGTGTCATATCGAGATAGCTATGTTCAAGAAAGAAATTGTAATGCGTCACAAAACCATCCAATACGACACTTGCACTAAATCGGTCTTTAAGGTCACGCATAGTCTTATATCGTTGTTTAATTGTGCCGTGAAAACGCTCAATAAGATTCGTATTAATTGCCGACCTGAAACCCATGGATGTCAGATGTTCAACCCTACCCTCTTTATATCGTGTGTAGAAAACCCTGTTAAACGCTGGATGATACAAGTTAAGCCTATCGGTTATGATTATCTCTGGTCTGGTTTTACTGCGTTGTTTAGCCATAGAAAACAGCTCTATCGCATCATCCATGGTTCTTGTTTTAGACAAATGTGATGCAATTAGAAAACGTGTATCTGTGTCGATAATATCCCAATACCAATACTGTTCACCCCAGATATTCACAACTGTTTCATCAGCTATCCATATCTCTGAAAGATGCGGTTTCAAAGATAAAACATATTCATTTACCATCTTGGAGTATTTGATAATCCAACGCCAAACCGTAGATTTAGGCATATTCAAACCTTTAATATCATTAAACGTGTGAACAATCTTATTGCAGGACATACCGTTATAATAATATGTTAATGCACTTACAACAAGTTCCTTCGGATATTGCATTTTCGGATAAGCATCAGTCCCCATGGATTTACGTTTACAATTCTTACAAAAATAATACTGTTTATTTTTATATTTTCCATATTTGATAAGGTCTGTCGAACCACAAAAACGACAAGCAATCGTTCTTTCTGTTACTGTGATTTCCTTATGTTTGGGCATAGTTTCTCCTAGTCTATCAGCAATCAAAATATTTATACAAACGTGAGCATTCCTCACATCTACCTTTTAATTTACTCTTTCTTTCATAATTATCTAAGATTAATTTTAAAAATTTTTCGAATGGTTCCCAAAAATCTTTTTTTAATTCGTTATTAATATTTTGAATTTCCAATAACCTTTTTTTAAACTCTAATTGCTCAATTATGTTCGATATGACTTCTTTAGTTTTTTCCACACCAAAAATACAAGGTATCTTAATACATTCTGTTTCATTCCTCAGAATATGAATTTCATTTTCCTTAACTTCTTTAATTTTTATATAATCAACTTCAGTATCATTATAAAAAACAGATTGCACTATATCTCCTAAATAATGAGATAAACCATCTCTATACTGAGTATCGATTTTATTATCCATATGCTCTTCCAGATTCTTTAATTTAATATTTAAATTTCCAATTAATTCGTTTACCTTTTCTAAATTCGTCAAAATATTTGAATAACTTTTATGTTGTAAATGATGCTTTGCCCATATAAATTCATCTCGCTTCATTAAATTGTCTAAACCCTCAATCCAAATTTTAAATTTTTTATGCCTTATATTTAGCTCATACAATGGTCTTAGTATCTTTTCAATTAATTCTTTTTTATGTTTCTTTTTTTGAACTAAATTTGATTCAATAATTTTTATAATAGCATAACAAATTATACTGCCAACTACAAATATGATAATACCGTAAATAATACCGTTAATACCCGTCCAATCCATTAATAATATAATATAGATAGTAATAATAAAGATTATCCATTGAAGAAAAAAATTATCAAATTTATGAAAATTAATCAATCATTCCCCCCATAGGAAGGTAAGTCGCCAACGACTTTGCAACCAATCCGATTAACGGATAAGTATTTATACTAAAATTCTGTAATATTCATTAGGTGATTTAAAATTAAAGAGAAGGGAGGTTATCAAAAACCTAAAATTGAAGGGATCTTAATCAACGACGACTTTATTCGGCAAAAATTTATACATACTTATGGAGTAAAGACATATTATTCTTATACTTCGTGTGTTAATTGTGCTTGTATTGCTCAAAATTATACAGAAATATAAACCTATAACAAATTAAAATGAATACATTCTAAAAAATCTATATAATATGAATACTGGATTTAAACATTTATCAGCACCTATCATGGTGCAATTTGAAGTTACAATTCAATGTAATAATTCATGCAGATTCTGTTATAATTTTCGTAGAACTAAATCTAAAGAAAAGATTCAATCTAAATCATCTGTTATAGAAAAAAAAAGAATTTTAAAAGAATTAGCATCCTTGGGGGTGTATTCGATTGTTTTTACTGGTGGCGAACCATTTACATATTCAAATTTAATAGATTTATTAAAATATGCTAAACAACTTGGATTTGTAGTTTACATTAATTCTAATGGAACCTTGATAACTAAAAAAATTTCACATTTATTAAAGGAAATAAATATTGATGGTGTAATGATTTCACTTCATGCTGCTTGTTCAGAAATCCATGATTCGCAGACTAATAAAAATGGTTCATGGAAAAATACTATTAATGGAATTCAAAATCTTTTAGAACAAAAAGTTCACACAGGGATTAATATGACAGTTACAAACAATAATTACGAATATGTATATGATTTAGGAAAATATTCTGTTGAATTGGGAGTTCCATTCTCAATCACGAGATTTATACCCATTAATAAAAGAGACACTCCCTTAGAATTATCTTACCAAAATTTTAAAAAGGTTTTAATAGATATTGAAAAAATCAAAAAATTATATTCAAAAAAAATTAATATTCTTACACCGTTTCCACTTTGTTCTACATATAAAATATCAAAGAATTTTGCAGATGCGAGGTGCACAGCTGGACTTACTTGGTGTGCAATTTCACCGAATTTAGACGTACGTCCATGTATATTCACATCTGAAATTATTGGTAATTTAAAATATAATAAATTTATAGACATTTGGAATTCTAAAAAAATGAAAAGATTCCAAAATTTAAATAATAATTCAAAAGAATGTTTAGATTGTGAAATCCTTCAATTATGTCTTGGAGGTTGTAGACAACTAATTAAAGTTCATAAGAAAGATCCATTGATGATGGGTATGGTGAAATTTAAAGATATATCTATAAAAGATCAAGAGATGGCTAAAATAAAACTAAAAAATATATATTCAAAAAATCCAAGAGTTGTATTACGTAGTGAAGAATTTGGAGCAACTCTAATTTTGTCACAAAATAAATATGTTTTTTTAAAGGGACAATCATCAATATTTATTTGGAATCTAATAGATGGTAAAAGAGATTTAGAAAAGATAGCATATAATTTAATTAATAAATATAATATCTCTATTATTAAAGCAAAAAAAGATGTAATTGAGTTTTTTACAGAGTTATATATACATGAATTAATAAAGGAAGAAAATTAATGAATAACCAAAAAGATATGAAAAATAAAATTAAAAAATCTCCTTATAAAATAAAATTAGATACTTTGTTACCCCTGATAACATTTGATTATAATAGATTAAGTAAAAATGTAGAAAATATAGATAGTAGAGTAAATGGACTATTTATGGCTGCAAGCGCATTAATAGCAATTATAACTTTTGTTAATTCTTATTTTCAAAAATCCTATATAACAATGTTGTTCTTTTTTGCATCAATTTTTTTTTCTTTAATGTGTATAATTGCATCTATAATGGTATTGTATCCAAGGCCTTTTATACATGTGGATAAGGGTGAACAAAGAGATATTGAAAAAACTAAAAATCTTGAAACAGATTTAAATTATTTAAAGAAAATTTATAGTGGAAAAAAACATCAAATAATTGAAGAGCTTTTGTTAAATGTTATTAGTCAAGTAAAAATATTAAATCAAAAAATAAAATATTATAGGTTTAGTATAATTTTTTTTATTTTAGCTGTTGTATGCATAAGTATTGGGTTTATATCGATAATGGGTGGATTTAATGAAAATTTTCATAATAATCCAATTTTAATAAATGAATTCAAAGTTGATCAAGCTATAATAAATATTGGAGAAACAGCAAATCTTAGTTGGAATATATCCGGTGCCTCTTCTGTTATGATTGATAATAATATTGGAAATGTAAGTTTAATTGGAACGCGAATTATATCTCCTGATGTAACCACAATATATACTCTCACTGCATTTAATAGTACTGCGAGTTGTAACGTTACTACAAAAATTATTGTAAGAAAACCTTAAAAAATTAATTTATAACCTATAGTCAGGTGATTAAAATTTCCAAAGTTTAGTAATTACTTTATCGATTGAATGTAGATTCCATTTGTATTTTAACCTAATTAATTTTATTCTGTTTTCCTTTGAAAGTTTAGTAGTTGTTTTCTTCTCCTCAACTTAATTCATTATCCACAAAAAAACTTATGTTAATTTTTTTTTACTTTGTCCAAAGAAGTCAGATGATACCGTCGGGATTGAGCACCCATTGGTATAAATCTCCTAATATTGACTACATATATAAACCGTCGCTAATATAGAAAAGGAATCGACTTTCTAGTTCTTGCTTTATAATTAACATATCGCTTATTTTAATATTACATCGCTGTTAATTTTAAATTTTATTTCATTTACATTAATTTTTGATATAGAAAGATTATTTTGTTGTAATAAAAAACGATATATTGCTAATTGTTTTCTCCCAGATTTCTTATACAATGAAGGCAATTTACTAAATCTAATTAGTTTTTCATTTTCATTCTTTAGTGAATTCCAAAACTGTGTTATTTCCGCCCATGTTAATTTTTCTGGAGTGCAGAACTTTGGATCTTTAAAATATACATCCACAAAATCATCAGATTTTTTAAATTCCGCTTTTTTATCAGTTAGAAACAATTCAACACTTCTGTTTAACCATTGAATCATTCGGACACACAAAATAAATATTTCTATTACATATTGACCAGCAGAATTGTCATAATGAGCCACGTCTTTTCGTTTCTGATAGATCTTATACCACTGAAGTTCTATTTCCTTTTTTTTCGGATCGTTTTTGTCAGGTATACCATAAAATATTGAATAAAAGCAATTATTCCAATTATCTAAAATCAAATCTTTAAGGTGCGTTTGATTGGTATATGTTAATAAATTTTCGGATGGTTTAAAATCAGGTTCATTTTTTGTACGACTTGATATAGTTTTTTGAATTCCATCACTCCAAATAGTTTTACTAAGAATTTGTCTATTATATATCCAGTTTTCACCGTACTGAATATTCAAACATTGTGCAATAAGATCTCTCATTCTAATCTCAAAATATTTTATAAGATCATTTCTGGCTTTCTCTATACTAATTTCTATTTCAAAATCTCGGAATAATAATTTACGTATATCTTTAAAAGCAATTAAATCTTTTACAGTTAATGTAAGTGGATCGAGTGTAAATCTTTTTCCAAGTTGAATTTCGTCATGCATTTGAGGAAGAATTTCTTTCATAACTTGAATGTATTGTCTTGCAATAGAACATGCAATAGGTCTATCTATTAGCGTTCCACTTAAAATTAATGTTTTATATTCATGGAAAAATTGATTTAAATCCTCACATATAAATGAATTAATAGCAAAATCTATTAGTTCTTCGTCAGGTAAAATTGCGTCATCATTTGATTTTTGAAATACGTAATATGCAAAAAATAAATTATCAAGGGAGGTTTTACATTTGTTTGGAATATCTGCGGGATCAACACGAGTAAACGATGAATCAAGAAAATCAAAAATTCGATAATATACTTCTCTACATTTTCTTAGATATTTGCTACCAATATGATATTTTTGTTTTTCTAATTTGTTTTCAATTGTAACTAGATATCCATGTTCTTTTGAAATATATCCTTTTTTCTCTTTCTCTTGTTTTTTTTCTTTATTATCTGAAATTTCAGGTAAATAAACACTATTTAAATAATCCTCAGGATATAATTTATAAGTTTGTGCTATTGTATCAAATATATTATTCATATTTCGATCTAATCGAAATACAGTTTTTGAAATAGTCGTAGAACCATATTCACCTTTTAATCTGGTATGTATTGTCTCACGTTGAATAATTTCCCAGGATTCTAAATCTACAAGG
>JALHTX010000249.1 GCA_022866015.1 Thermoplasmatota archaeon | reverse complement strand
GTTCTAATTGTTCTATGTAGCTTAGTTGATCAGCATTAGGTAAATGGTCTGAGTCAAGATCAAAAATAAGTTCGGCACCCATCCAATCTTTTTCTTGCATAGTAGGTGCACCAGGTGATTTGTAATAAGCAGAAGAATAATATGCATGAAGTGGTACATTTTCGTTTATAAAACTATTAAACTGGTCTTTTTTATCAAAACCAATATGGCGTATCATGCCTTTTCCACCAAAAAAAACAAAGGCATATTCCCTTCTACTGAAGCGATCTGGAAGATCGATTTTATTAGATTCATAGTATTTGCTAAATCTGTTTTTAACAAACTCAGCAGATTTTTGGGAAATTGAAAACTTATTCATTTTTTTTACAAAACATAAATAGGTTTTCATACTTTAATTCTTTATCAAAATTAATCTTTAAAATACTATAATTTTATAAGATAAAGATTTATCAAACACAAAATAATACTGGTAACGCAATGAGAAGCATAATAGAAGACGAACTAATGTCATCAACTGTTATAAAAAATCCAAATGCACTAGATTTTGATTATGTACCAGATGAACTTATACATAGAGATGAGCAACAAAAAATGCTTGCTCAAATGTTTAAACCACTTCTTTCAAATGTTTCACAAAACGCGATAATAAAAGGACCTGTTGGAACTGGTAAAACATTAATTGCAAAAAAATTCTGTAGCACTTTGGTTAATATCGCAAGAAAACAAGGCAAAACAATAGAATATGTGCATATAAACTGCAGGAAACGATCAACAGATTCTATGGCGTTGTTAGGTGTAATCAATCATTTTGACCAGAGATTTCCTGATAGAGGTTTTTCGTTACAAGAGATGCTTCAAGTATTAAAAAAACAACTAGTTAAAAGAAATGCGCAACTGCTTTTAGTTCTTGATGAAGCAGATGCTCTTCTTAAAAAAAGTGGTACAAATCTTATATATAATTTAACACGTTTTTCAGATGAAAAAGTATTAGAAAAAACACCGTTATCACTTATTTTGATTTCACAAAAAGATATATTGCCTTTTTTTGATGTTGCATCTATAAGTACTTTTAAAAGAAACAATATACTTAAACTGGATAAATACACAAGAGATGAGCTGTACGATATAGTTTTACAGAGGGTAAATTTAGCATTTCATAATGCAACAGTCGACCCTGAATCAATTGAGCTTTTAGCAGATATATCATCAGAGTGGGGTGATGCACGTTTTGCAATAGAGCTACTCTGGAAATCAGGTATTGCTGCAGATAATCAGCATATACAAAATGTTAAACCTGAGCATGTTAGAGCTGCAAAAGCAGAAACATATTCGGTTGTTACTGAAACTAAACTTAAAAACCTAGAAAAACATCAACTGTTAACTCTTTATGCGATTGCAAAAAGATTAAAAAAAGATGAAACAGCGTATGTAAATACTGGTGATGCAGAGAAAACATATATGTTAACCTGTGAAGAATATAATGAAAAACCTAGGACTCATACAATGTTTTGGAGTTATCTTAAAGATATAGAAGGTGCAGGTTTTATAAATATAAAACCCTCTGGAAAAGGTACCCTTGGAACAACACAACTGATATCACTTCCAGATATACCTGCAGAGATAATGATTGATAAAGTAAAAGAGATACTAAAATAAATTTTTATAAAAGTTACATTTTTTATTTAGAAGGCAATTATTACAATTCGGCTTTTTTTTACAGTAATCTTTTGCATGTTTTACTATTAATGCATGAAACTCGTTATAGGTATCTACTAATTCCTCAGGTTCAAAGTTTTTTTTAAGATCTTTTTCAAAAAAATTTTGTATATAATCATAAGTAAGTTTTGTTTTAAATGGAATTCTTTCACAGAGTCTTTTAGTATATGCATCAACTACAAATACTGGTTTATTACCTGCATATAAAAGTATGGAATCAGCGGTTTCAGGACCTATTCCATTTAATGATAAAAGCTCGTTCCTAATTAGTTTTATTTCTCTATTAAAAAATTTATCTAAATTAGAATTATAATTATTTTTTAAATAATTGGAAATTGTTTGTAAACGTTTTGCTTTTTGGTTAAAAAAACCAGATGGTTTTATAATTTCTTTTAAACTGTCAAGATTAGCATCTATTATAGTCTCTATATTTAACATATTATTTTTTTTAAGGTTTATAATTGCTTTTTCTACGTTAGACCAGGCAGTGTTTTGTGTTAAAATAGCACCTACAATTATTTCAAAACGATAATCACTATCATTTTTTTTATGATATCTTTTGTCTACTGGCCACCAGTTTTGCTTTCCATATTTTTTGTATAATATTTTATAGATATATGTTGGTTGCATTGTTATTTTCAAAAAGGTAAAAACAAACTAAATAAGAAACCTTTTGTTTTTTTTTTAATAATATAGACTATTATTTTAACAGAGGCTAGATTACATAAATGGATGAGTATGATTGAGAATTCTAATCTTTCTTTAGATGAGTATAGAATGTTAAAATCAAATCTACATAGAGAACTTACTAATTGTTGTAAAAAATATCAAAATAAATTAGGGATAGTTTCAATGATTGGAATAATTGAAATAATAAAGCAAGAAGTGTTAGAGCTTCAAAAGGTGAGTAAAGAAGTTGTAGATGAAGAAAGGCAAGTATCTTCACAAAATCAAAGATATTAATCTTTTTTTATGATGGAAGAACAGGATATAATTAGTATATATAGCATTGATATTTATAACATGCTCTACTTTTAATTACAGAAAAGTCATTCCATGGTGATGGTGGCCAATATGCTTGAAATTGAGCAGCAGCAATGGGTGCGACTATGCAATTTAACAACGAAGTAATTTAATAACTAATTTAAAAAAAAATATTATCTATTACTGTTCATATCGATTCTTTTTATCGCTAGGAAAAAAAGATTACTCTGAGTTATGGGTGCCTTTGCACTTGTTATACATCTTACCACGGATTTGTTCACCCAATGGTTTTACATATCTTATTGTATCTTTATCTAAAAAACATGATTCTAGGGAATGCATTTCTTGCAAAACAAATATCTCTCCATCTCTTCTTTGAGTTTGTAATGTTCCTTTGAATTTGGAT
>JALHTX010000248.1 GCA_022866015.1 Thermoplasmatota archaeon | reverse complement strand
TCAACAGCTTTACCACCTTCACCTTTTTTTACAAAGCCAAGGTCTTCAATCGCACAAATTTCTGCTATAGTAAAACAATCATGAACCTCTGCCAAATTAATTTGTTTTGGAGTAATTTTTGCTTGTTTGTATGCCATTTTTCCTGCATAAACTGTTGCATCAAGTGTACATATATCACGTCTTGCATGAAGTGCAAGTGTATCAGAACCTTGTCCTGAACCAATTATTTTTATTGGTTTTTCTGTATATTTTTTTGCGATATCTGCTGCACATAAAACAATAGATGCTGCGCCATCTGATACAGGTGAACAATCCATAAGACCAAGCGGATCTGCAACTATTGTAGCATTCATTGCATATTCTAAAGTAATCGGTTTTCTATATTGTGCATTAGGATTTAATGCTCCATTAGCATGGTTTTTTACTGCTACTTGAGCAAGTTGTTTTTTTGTTGTACCATATTCATACATGTGTCTTTTTGCAATCATAGCATAAAGCCCTGGAAATGTTACCCCAAAGAATGCTTCCCATTCCTGGTCAGCTGCAGTCGCTAATGTCTCTGTTGCAGAAACTCCTCCTACATCATTCATTTTTTCTATACCACCGACTATTACTATATCATTTATTCCTGAAGCAATAGATAGATATCCTTGTCTTACAGCAAGACCACCTGAGGCACATGCACCTTCAACACGAGTTGAAGGTATATGCATATGTGAAAAACCAGATACATCTGCAACAAGTGCTCCTACATGTTCTTGACCCACAAAACGACCTGAGCTCATCGATCCTACATACATTGCATCTATTTTTTTACCGCTTATACCTGCATCAAGTATTGCACTAGCGCCTACTTCCGCAATTAACTGACGAAATGATTTATCCCATAATTCTCCAAATTGTGTTATACCAATACCAATAATTGCTACATCTCTCATTTTTTATCACTCCATGACAAGTAAATCTCTATATTTTGCATAGGTTGCATAATCAACATATTCTTTGTTTTTAAGCATCTGAGATATTAAAGGTGATTTTTCTCGTTTTAATTTTTTAATATCATCTGTAACAGTTATATCAAACGCATCG
Source organism: Thermoplasmatota archaeon (assembly GCA_022866015.1). Lineage (GTDB taxonomy): Archaea > Thermoplasmatota > E2 > DHVEG-1 > DHVEG-1 > PFL35. The sequence continues at coordinate 645 of JALHTX010000248.1, read as the reverse complement.
CTTCCAGCACCTGATCCATAGCTTGTAAGAAATATTCTATCACCTGATTTTGCTATATCAAGAACTGAAGCAAGCCCCACCATTACGGCACCAGAATAAGTGTTTCCAATATAAGGACAAAGCAGTCCTTGTTTTACTTGTTCTGCTGTAAAACCTAACATTTTTGCTACGGTCACAGGGAATTTTGCATTTGGTTGATGAAATATTGCATAATCGTAATTCTCAGGTTTAGTATTCATTATTTCCATTAGGTTTTTTGCGTTACTAGTTATATGTTTAAAATAAGCAGGTGTTCCTGTAAATCTTCCACCATGCGCAGGATATTTTTTCCCTTCTCGTCTCCAGAAATCTGGTGTATCTGTTGTATACGAGCATGTTTCATTGATTTTAGCAATAATTTTTTCTTTTCCTATGATAAAACCTGCTCCGCCAGCACTTGCTGCGTATTCAAGTGCGTCGCCTGGTGCTGCTTGGCTTGTATCTGCACCGATTGCAAGACCATATTTTACCATATCTGATTTTACTAGAGCCATGCATGTTTGGATGGCAGCGGTTCCAGCTTTACAAGCAAACTCATAATCAGCAACCTGAAGAATTGGTGTAGCACCTATTGCTTCACCAACTATTGTCCCCGTAGGTTTTACT
>JALHTX010000247.1 GCA_022866015.1 Thermoplasmatota archaeon | reverse complement strand
ACTCTGGAGAATATGATAACGTTACAAATGATAGATTTTTTAAAGAATCATTTCCAGTAGAAATACCAACAAAGTTTGTTGATATTAAAAGCATACCAATAATAACAATAATTTTTATTTTTATCTTCATTTTTTATTCCCCCATATTTAAATTTTTATATACAAAGAATTAACTAAATTCCACTTAAAAATATATGTATAGCACATTTATATATTTTTAATGATGCGTATTTGTTAGCATATTTGAAGATTTTTTAGATGCGCAGGATAAGCGATTTGAATACCAAAATACCTTTGATAAATTATTTTTAAAATGACAATCAATGGTAAAAAACTATATAAATTAACATACGTTAATGGTAGTCTAATTACAAAATAAAAATGGGGCTAATAAAATTATGAAAAAAATATTGATAGTAGGAATATTGGTTGCTATAGTCCTTGTATCTATAGGATTAGTGACAGCAGGTAATTTATTAGGAACAGGCAATGTAATAAGTGATAGTAATAAAGAATGTAAATACATTTGTGATGGACAAGGTAATTGCACTTGTGATGGAAGATGTAATTGCACTTATGGTGGACAATGTAATATCGGACAATGTTGTAATCAATATATGAATAGCAAATGTTTAATAAACAATAATTCCAATGGTTGTTGTAAAAAAAATTAAATTATTCTTTTCCCCCTTTTACTTTCTATTATTAACATCATAATCACATATTATCCATGTTATTTTCTCGCAAATCTCCACAAATTTTTCCACATATTTTAAAATAGGTAATATTTAAATAAAATGCAATACACTAGTATATATATTTCTTACAATCAATAAAAACTATAATATTTAGTCGGATAATAAATTTAAATACATAATCAATATTAATAAAGATATCTGGGGGAAAATAATGAAAAATGGTTTATTTAGATTTGGTTTTATATTTACCATTTTTTTATTGTTTATTGGTATAAGTATTTCGCCTTCAATAATTGGAAATGTTGAACAAGTTACAAATCCATCGGTTGATTATTTTTCAATTAATAGTTACACAGAAAATTTTGGATCATTAGCTTATTGGAGTTTTGATGAAGGTAGTGGCAACCTTGCACATGATTATTCAGGACATGGTTTTTATGGAGCAATTAACGGAGCATCATGGACTACTGGATATTCCAATTATGCACTTGATTTTGATGGAGAGGCTAGTAATGTTAATCTAGATCTTTACTCAAAAGATTTGGGTTTCAATAAAACTGATGACTATAAAATTTCTGCATGGATTAATACTGAATCAACTCAATCTGGTGTTATTTATATGATGACTTATTCTTCTCCAATGCCGATCTTTTATATTAAATTTAGTCCTGACGGTACCCTGCAGATGAAGGTGCAAAGTACCGATATTTGTGGATTAATAATAAATTCTACTGATAGTTACAATGATGGATTATGGCATTATATCGAGGGTAGATATTATGGTAATACAGTAAATCCGATGATGGAACTTTATGTAGATAATGAACTTGCTGGTAATGATTCAGATTGGTTATGTCCCATGAGTTCATTCCAGTTTAAAATGGCTAAAATAGGTATGGGAACTTATGATTCAGAATTTTTTAATGGAATAATTGATGAGGTTAAAGTTTTTAAAATACCTTCAACACCACCAGAAAAACCAAAAATATCTGGTCCTGCAAGTGGTAAAAAAGAAACCGAGTATCCATATATATTCAATGCAGATGATAGGAATAATGACAATGTCAAATATATTATAGATTGGGGAGATGGTACTACTGATACAACTGGTTTTTATCAATCTGGAATAAATGTAACAGTAAAACACACTTGGATTAGTGATGAGACTTATAATATAATAGCATATGCTCAAGATGAACATGGTTTAAATGGTCCTAATACAACATTATCAGTTACGATGCCAAAGACACATATCTACAACCCTATTATACAACTACTTCTGAAGATGTTGGATCGTTTTCCTTTTTTTGAAAAAATATTAAACTTATACAATAACTAAAAAACCAAGAATGAATGAACTTTCTCGCTATGATAATCATTAACACGATTACACACATTAACTTTATATAGTAGAATAAATCAAAGGCTTTTTTGAAATTTAGTCAATAATATGTCTAAGTCAGCTAAAACATTTCTCCATAAAATTGTAACAGTGATTCGTACCAGTACTCTCAGCGTAATATTTACCGGCATTGGTTCTATTTAAATTAAGAGGGATTTGAACCTAAGATTACCGACTTCATAAAAATTGGTAGTCTTTTTCTATGACTTGAGTATTTGTTCTTTCTACTCCATCGATCTTATGCAATTGACTCGTTAGTTTATCAAGCTGTTCAAGATTTTTAACATTCACCTTTACAACAATATCATATTTACCAGTTACTATAGAGATTTTTTCTATAAATTTAATTTTTTTCATCTCATCGAGTGCTTTAGTATATACTCCTGGGTACATGTTAGTCATTATATATGCTTGAATTGGTTCAATTTGTTTTTTTTTATATGATGTTTTTGACTTTGTTTGTAATTTTTTTGAGGCATCCTTCCCACTAAATCTGTAATTAAATTCCCCCTATATTTAGATATTCTGCTTTTGCATATGCAAATATAACTGCAAAAGGATTTTAACACTAAATTAATTGTAAAATATTCTTCAAAAATAAGGATTGAGACTCATTATAATGTAAAAAATATAATGATTTTAATGTATTAAAAACTACATAAGGAATCGACCATTATCAGGATTATATATTATGCGATTGCAACCACTCATATATCTTTGGATATACTTCATCCTGTGCATGGATCCCTAAATTAAGATCAAGATGTCCATAATCAGTACTATACCCAGCTTCTTTGGAAAATTCTAAGTAAGTAATATCTGTACTACCTACGTGATCCTTTACATATAGCATATCTGTTTTTGGTGCCATCTTATCTTGACCACCCGCGATTACCAGTAGCGGAGTAGTAAATCGATGCATATTCTCTGTATAGCTGTATGGAGCAAACATTTTTTTGATGCCAGGTATATGTCCGAAGACATCATACATCCAAGGGTATCGTGGATAACGACAAAATGTATTATGTTTAAAGAACATCGAAAACTGAGAAAGAACCTTTGATGAAAGAACACCATTAAGACCTATATGCATATAGGTTTCTAACACAATAGGATCTATATTCTCATTATTTACTCCCAATCCCTTGAAATGACTTGCTATTTCACTTGATTTTTCAATGAACTCTGTGATGCGAATCGGGATAGATAATTTACGAGGAGTAACCCTTGTGATAAACTCAAGGAAAATGCTACTTTTTCCAAATACAACAGGAGAGCCTATCGTGACAGCACCCTTAAGATTATTCTGACCTTCTTTCGTTTGACCATAACCATAGGCAATCATACCACCCATGCTCTTCCCCACCCAAAAAACCGGTGGAACATCATTTTTTTTTCTTCATACCATTGTTGAACACACCTGACGATTGCAGGTACATCTTTGTCGATGTAATCATCAACGCACCAACGGTATCTTTCAGGATTCTCTTGTGGATTAAACGAATATTTTCCACCTCCCCGAAGTTCCGGTACCCAGACGTCAAAGACCGATTTGCCATTTAATCGTTTCTGCGACAAAAAAGCTGCAAGGCTATACCTCTCCCATTCCATAGTTCCAGGTTCACCAAAATCACAACTATTCTTATTCGCAGCAAGACCATGACATAAAATAACTGGAAAACGGGAAACATCTTCACTTTCAGGCGGGTAATGAAAAACCCGAAGATTCCACCCATCAGAGGTTCTCGCAGATTCAATCTCTTGGTGTATCAACTTTTTCCTCATAGTTTCGATATAGCACATTTATAGAAAAACTATTGCTCTTGTTCTAAATACTGCTATCATAACTAAATATTTTTTCATTTCATATAAAATTTTTAGGGATATTCTCTAAAAGTTACTTCACCATATTTCCTACTATAAATGTTATCAAATACTCTTAACATTTGCAATGTATTTATGTTTTATAGTTATAATATTTTATCTCGCTTAAATATTTTGAATATAGCTGGTATCTATGTTTTTAAATCGGAGTTGCTGCTGTAGTTTGATCAACATAAAAAGCAAAATAACGTTGTGTGTATTTACCTTGATATCCAAGTCGATAATGAGGTACACAATTAGAAATTGCAGATATAACCATTATGTTATCAGGGGTAATATCTGAATAAGTTTGACCACCATGATCAGAGGTACCATCAAATATACCTGTTAATGTTTTAGATTCTCCAGGATTTAAAATAATAAATTTATTTAGTGCATAATCAAGGAATCCAAAATGATAAGGATTTCCAGAGTAATCAATCCAGCGTGATTCAATTTCTGTTACATATGAACGGATTTTTCCTAAATAAAGAGAATTACCTTGATTTGTTATTGTAACTGTACACGTAAGTTTAGCATTATCATCCCAATTTACAGATGATTCCATTGTTATTGTTTTACTAGGAGTTCTTTGCGTAGCTTCTTCAATTAGAGCACGATATTCAGATTCAGTTTCTTCAACATTATTTCCCCTACCGATTATGTGATTAAATCCACCATCTAAATACACTGTTGGGAAAGAATAAACATTGATTATTCCAAAACTATATTCGCAGTTACGTTTTTTAGCAAGAGTATTCATATCATCTACAAGGGCAACATAGTAAAAAGAATAATTACCACTTTCATAAATATTATATAATGCTTCAGCAGCCATTGGACAATTAAGGCACCAAGTCGCAGTAGTTTCTTCTGCAAAAACTGTGTTAGTAAAGGTAGAACTTTTTTGTTCATAGTTCTTTATTTCATATAATTCTTTATTATTGAAGCTTGATATTGCGTTAACTGATGAGACAATTACTAGCATCATTATTAATCCTAAAGTAATATATTTCTTCATATTTTCTCCAATAATATAAATAAAATAACCAATATTAATAGTTAACGGATGTTAATTAATTTTCTTATATTTATTCATTTTTTTATTCATTTTTTTAGATAATCTTATAATATATTATTTTATACACCATTATTAAAACTAGAGGCGGATGCTTATGAGCGAAATTACAACTAAACTTGGAGAGAATGCAGGTAAACTTTGGACTATTTTAAATAAGAATGGATCCTTAAAAAAGGATGATATTCTAGAAGTAACTAAACTTAGTGAAAAAGATTTTTTTTCAGCTGTGGGGTGGCTTGCCCGCGAAAATAAAGTTTCAAGACAGGATGATGATAGTTTCAAACTTGATAATACTAATATTGGTCATGAGATTGGTACTCATGCCGGAAGAGTTTGGAAGATATTAGATATTTGGGAAGATGTTGATATCGACTCAATTAAGACGCTATCTGACCTTGATGATACACAGGTCCATAGTGCTCTTGGTTGGCTTGCACGTGAGGATAAAATAATTGTTGATGAAAAGAATAGGTTTAAGCTTAAATAATACTTATATATTGGGGAGAAAGACCTAAGAAGAAATATATATAGGTTTGAGAAAAGTGGAAGGAGAAATAATTTGAAACCATTCAATAAATATACAATACTATAAAGATTTATTTAGAAGAAGGTATACAAGATGAAAATAGCGATGATTGGCTGGGAATATCCACCGTTTAAAGCAGGTGGTCTTGCCACTCATTGCTATGGACTTACCCGTAGTCTTTCTGATAAAAATGTGCATGTTGATTTTTACATGCCTAAAACTAAACATTCTAGTAATAATGATAAATCTAATCTTAAAATTATTGAGGTTGGTGAAACAGAGATTTTCCCCTATGATAGGCCTGATTCTAAAGAAATTGTTGGTAATTTTTACGAAGCTGTTTATTATTATAACAGTCTTGTTGTTTCAAAGATTGAGAAAAATATCAACAAATATGGTAAATATGATGCAATTCACTGTCATGATTGGCTTACTATTAAAGCAGGTATCTCTCTTAAAGAGAAATTAGGTATACCTCTAGTTTTAACTATTCATTCCACTGAATATGATCGTGCTGGCTGGCTTTATCCAAATCAATGGTTTATAGATATTGAAAAGGAGGGTATGCAAAAAGCTGATCGTGTTATTGCTGTTAGTAATTTTACCAAAAAGGTAATTGTCGAAAAATATGGTATTGATCCTAATAAAATACTTGTTGTGAATAATGCTGTATATCCTATTGCCGAAGGTAGTAAAAAAGAAATTGTTTTGTTTTTAGGTCGTCTTACTATTCAAAAGGGTGCTGAGTTTTTCCTGCGTGCTGCTCAAAAAGTAAAAGATTTCGAACCTGATGCAAAATTTGTTGTTGCAGGAGCAGGAGATATGTTACCTCGGCTTATTAATCAAGCAATTGATCTTGGTATTTCTGATAGAACAATTTTTACTGGAAGACTTACTGAAGAAGAAGTTAAACATATCTATAGTATTTCTAGTGTTTATGTTATGCCTTCTGTTAGTGAACCATTTGGTATTACTGCTTTAGAGGCAATTTCGGCTGGAACTCCCACAATTGCTTCTAAGACTGCTGGTTTTTCAGAGGCTTTTAAAAATTGCCTACGTGTAGATTTTTGGGATACTGATGAAATGGCAAATAAAATTGTATCCCTACTTAGATATAATCCCTTACATAAAACACTTGCAGATGAAGGAAAACGTGAGATAGATTTATTTACTTGGGATAGTGTTGCAGATAAAACCATCGACATCTATAAGGGAGTAACTTAGCGATGACATCTGTCTGTATGTATTTTGAAGTACATCAACCAATGAGACTTAACAAGTTCTCAGTCTTTAATATAGGTAAAGAAGATAGTCATTCTGAGTATTTTAATAGAAAATTAAATGAGCAGATTTTCACAAAGGTAGCAAAAAAATGTTATATACCCACTAACAATCTTTTACTTGAACTTATAAGAAAACATGATGGAAATTTTAGAGTTTCTTTTAGTTTAACTGGAACTTTTGTAGAATACTGTCAGGAGTTTATGCCCGAAGTTCTCGATAGTTTTAAAAAACTGTTTAGAACTGGTTCAGTGGACATGATGGAGGAGACTTATTATCACTCACTCTCTAGCTTGTATGATGAAATGGATGAGTTTGAAGACCAGGTTAAAATACATCGTCAAATGATAAAAAATATTTTTAATTATAAACCTCGAGTTTTTAGAAATACTGAAGCAATTTATGATAATCGTATTGCAAAAAAAGTTGCAGATATGGGATATAAAGGTATACTTACAGAGGGAACAGAAAAAATACTTGGATGGCGTAGTCCAAATTTTTTATATAAACCAACAAATGCAGATATAAAGGTTTTACTCAGAAACTATAATCTTAGTGATGATGTAGGTTTTAGATTTTCTGCGCAAATGTGGAAAGGCTGGCCGCTTACCGCAGATAAATACGCTAATTGGATGTCTCAAATCCAAGGTGATATAATCAATTTATTTATGGATTATGAGACTTTTGGTGAGCATCAATGGACTGAGACAGGTATATTCGATTTTCTTAGGCATCTTCCTGGTGAAGTATTAAAACATGACCATATGGATTTTGTAACAGCATCTACTGCAGTAGAGAAATATGATGCTGTAGGTGAAATTGATGTTCCTTGGGCTATATCTTGGGCAGATGAAGATCGTGATGTGTCTACTTGGCTTGGAAATGATATGCAACTTGCATGTTTTAATGAACTTAAAGACATAGGCCGTAAAATCAAAGAAAAGAAAGATACGGAATTGCTTGCAACTTGGCGTAAGCTTCAGACAAGTGATCATTTGTATTATTGTTCTACAAAAGGCCTTGCCGATGGAGATGTTCATGCATATTTTAGCCCTTATGATGGACCTTATGATGGATTTATTAATTATATGAATATATTACAAGATTTAAAACAAAAAATACAAACTTTTTAAATTATATAAGTTTTTAAATAGGTATAATATTTAATATTATTTGAGGAGAGAGTCTATTTGAAAATTGCTCATTTCACTTGGGAGTATCCACCAGTTATATTTGGTGGGCTTGGAACCTTTGCCACAGAAATTACACAAAAACAAGCATCTTTAGGTCATAACGTTACAGTTTTTTCTTTAAATGAAAATAATGCTCTTACCACTTATGAGAATATTAATGGTGTTGATGTATATAGACCTAAAACACTTGATTTAACAGACACTTTCAGGCTTTTTACAACTTATGAACTTAAATCGTGGGGACCAAACTTCAAGTTTTTTGCAGATGTTATAAGCTATAATATTATGTCTGCATCACAAATGGTAAACTTGCTAGTTAGAACAGAAGAAAAAAATTTTGATATAATTGACGCGCATGATTGGCTAGGAATAATGGGTGGTATAATTGCTAAAAAAGAACTAAAACTTCCACTTATGTTTCATGTTCACTCCACTGAAGTAGGACGTTCTGTAGGTCGTGGTAGTCATACTATAAAAGATATAGAATATGAAGGAGGGCAAGTCGCAGATTGTGTTATCACTGTTTCTTTTGCTATGAAAGATGAGCTAGAAAAACTAGGCTTTCCGCCAGATAAAATACGTGTTTGCTGGAATGGTGTTAACCCAAATAAATATGACCCTTTAAAAGTCTCACAGGAAGAACGACTTAAACTCAGACGAAGCTACGGCATAAACGACAATGAAAATATGATTTTTTTCATAGGACGTCTCGTAACTGTGAAAGGTGTAGACAAACTTGTTAAAGCAATGCCTAGTGTTCTAAATGATTTTCCAAATACTAAACTATTGATTCTTGGAATTGGTGACATGGAATGGAATTTAAAAGATACTGCAAGAAACCTTGGAATTCAAGATAAAGTAATTTTTAGAACAGAATTTATAAGTGAACCTGAGAGAATAAAACATTATGCAGCATCAAATTGTGTAGTTCTACCCTCTATTTATGAACCATTTGGTATAGTTTGCACAGAATCAATGAGTATGGGAAAACCAACAGTTGTTGGTGCACGTGGAACAAATGGTTTAAGAGAACAGATACTACCAACTGGTGAAAAACAAAATGGTTATCATATAAATCCGTATGATCCACAAGATATTGCGTGGGGTATAAAACAAGTTCTGCAGGATCAAAAAAGAGCAGAATTGATGGGACAAAATGCAAGAAAAAGAGTACTTGAAATGTTTACCTGGGAGAAAGTTGCACAAAGAATATTAAATATTTATCAAGAATTCATAAAATAAGAAGATGAATTTTATGAGAGAATGGCTTGTTACAAATGGACTTGGGGGATACGCATCACTTACCTCTAAAAATACAAATACTAGTAAGTTTCACGGGCTTTTAATTACAAGTCTTAATCCTCCTACAGAAAGATGGGTTTTTGTATCAAATATAATTGATAAAATACAAATTAATAATGAAACACATTTACTTGAAAATTATAAAAAAAGTTATAGTTTTGATTATTTCCCTAATTTTACCTATGAGTCAGATGATATTAAAATTAAAAAAACTATTTTGATGCAGCACGGTAAAAATACAACGATTATCAAATATGATATTAAGAACAAAAAACCTTTGACTATGATTCATGGTCCTATTATTCACTCAAGACATTTTTATTATCTTAATATTCATAGATACCTATCTTTTCAACAAAATATAGAAGATAGCACTCTTTTTATTAAACCAGAAAATATTGATAAAACTCTTAAGATAGTTCTTAAAGACTGTGCTTATACCCAGAAAAACTATTGGGAAACAATGTATTACGAGAAAGATAGAAAACGCCGTGATTCATGGATAGATAATGCAGTGCATACCGGCTATTTTTATAAACTAATAAAAAAACCTACTGTTTATTATTTGGTTTTAACAATTGTAGATGATATAAATATTAATCCATCTGATGTTTTTTCAGAAGAAAAACAAAGAAAGGAAAAAATAATCAAGGAATCTAATCTTTCTGAAAAATTTGAAAAACTAGTTCTTTCATCTGATAATTTTATTGTTAAAAAAGGAAACGGTAAATCAGTAATTGCAGGTTACCCTTGGTTTGCGGATTGGGGGAGAGATACTTTGATTGCACTTCCTGGTTTAACTCTTGTACCACATCGTTTTGATGATGCAAAACAGATACTTTCTACATTTGCAAGTTTTTGTAAAAATGGTCTTATACCAAATGTTTTTGATGATAGAGATTCAAAACCTTCATATAACACGGTTGATGCATCTTTATGGTTTATAGATCGTGTTTATCAATATATGAAATATACAAATGACATTGATTTTCTTAAAGATATTTGGGAAACAATGGAAAGTATTATACAGGGCTACAAAAATGGAACAGATTACAATATTTTCATGGATAAAGATTATCTTATAAGCCATGACCCTGGTCTTACCTGGATGGATGTAAAAATAGGGGATTATCATCCTACACCACGATGTAGAAAAGCTGTTGAAATACAAGCTTTGTGGTACAATGCTTTAATGATAATGAATAATTTAACGGAGGTTCTAGATAAAAAAAATTCTTATATTGATCTTGCAGATAAAGTTAAACAAAGTTTTAATAATCAATTTGATAGGCTTTATGATGTATTAGATACAAAAGATGCATCTATCCGACCTAATATAGTTTTTCTTTCAGCACTTGATTTTAGCATGATTAATAAAAACATACAAGAAAAAATAGTTGATACATATCAAGAAAAACTTTTGACAGTTTTTGGTCCTAGAACATTATCTAAAGATGATAGTAGGTATAAAGGTTATTTATTTGGTCACTATAACAAAGATGAAGCCTATCATAATGGTATAGTATGGCCATGGCTCATGGGCTCTTTTATTAAATCTTATGTTAAACTTAATAGCGATGAAAAAAGTCGAGATTATGCTTATAAAAAATTCATAAAACCAATGTTTGATGTTTTTGGTGATAACTGGGATGGAAGCATATATGAGATATTTGATGCAGAACCAGTTTATGCTCCACAAGGCTGTATATCTCAAGCGTGGAGTGTTGCAGAAATACTCAGAGCATGTGTTGAAGATATAGAAAATAAAAAACCTGATTTTGAAAATAAATTTGTTTTAAATAAAATAAGCATTTAAAACATATTGCTGTATCATACGGTTTGTGTTAAAAAAAGATGCATTAATTGCTATACAACTACGCATAGTCCTAATCCAGTTATCCCTATCTTTGTAGAATTTTGGCATAATCCATGATTCAAGTTTATTATATAAATCTCTTCTATCAGCATCGTCATCTGACTCTCTTTCATTTGATTTTCTTGAGCCTATAGACCAACCAGTGATATTTTCAATCCAGCCCTCTATCCACCATCCATCAAGTGTGCTAAACTGTGGGACACCGTTATGAGCTGCTTTCATACCAGATGTGCCTGAGGCCTCCATAGGGCGTCTTGGGGTGTTAAGCCATAAGTCTACACCAGATACCATCATTTTAGCAATTGACATTTCATAATTCTGTATATACGCCATTTTTATGTTACCTTTTATTTTTTTCATTGCATCAAAAATATTTCTTATGCTTTCTTTTCCACCACCATCATTTGGATGTGCTTTACCTGAATATATTATCTGAATCGGTCCTACTTTATCAGCTATATTCATTAATCTATTAGGATCGGATATCAGCAAATCTGGTCTTTTATATGCAGTTTGTCTACGAGCAAAACCAATAGTAAAATCATTATAATTCATACTAGCGTTGCATTGTTTGTTAATAAAATTAATTAGTTCCCGTTTTGCCTCCATATGGGCATTCCATATCTCAGTTTTATCCATGCCAGATGCAGCTCTTAAGCTATATGGGTCGGAACGCCAACCTGGTATATGTTTGTCAAAAAGTCTTTGGAATGGTTCACAAACCCATGTTGCTGAATGAACACCATTGGTTATTGAGTCAATAGAATATCCTGGAAACATCATACGAGAAACCTCACCATGTTTCTTTGCTACACCATTAATATAATGGCTAAAAAATAAGGCAAGACGAGTCATATTAAGCCTATTTTCAAAACAAATATCATCAAGGATAAACTCAGGAAGAATTTTGCCAATCATAGATTTTGCCATGTTTAAATCAAATTGGTCATGACCTGCAGCAACAGGTGTATGAGTAGTGAAAACACATTGTTGACGAACTTTTTCGACATCATTACTTTGATCATAAAGTTCAAGAGTGCCTAGTGCTGCATGTCCTTCATTCATATGATATTTATCAATAGTAGTATATCCTAAATCTCTTAGAATTCTTACACCACCGATACCTAGGATAATTTCTTGTGCAAGTCTGTATTTTTCATCACCTCCATAAAGGTATTTAGTTAATTGTCTATCTTTATCAGTATTTCCTGCAACATTTGTATCCAAGAAAAATACAGGGACAATATATCCACAGACACCGCAGTATTTATACAACCAAGGGCGAACTTTAACATCTCTGCCTTCAATTTCAACAGTTGTATTTGAAGGTAACTCTTGTAGGAAATTAGAAATAGAAAATTTAGTTGGCAGTTCAATCTGATTACCAAATTCATCAAGTTTCTGGTAAAAATAACCATTCTCTGATAAGAGAGTTATACCAACAACAGGAACATTCAAATCTGCGCAAGATTTAATTGTATCCCCTGAAAGAATTCCTAAACCACCACTGTATGAAGGAATATTTTCATCGATTCCTATCTCCATAGAAAAATATGCAATCTTAGGTTTACCACCAAGACTGACTATACTGTTATGAATAGTACCGCTTTCTGCCATCTAGTCTCCTACCACCTTTTAAATACGTAAATACACCTCAATCATATAAAATATTTCCTTTTTAATAGGTGAATTTATAAATGTTTAACCAATATAAGTTAAATAGCTAAAAAAATTTTTTATATGGTGGTGGAAAAATATTAGAAAAAATCTGCAGTGTCTGCAGCAGAAAATTTAGTCTTCATGAAAACACTTCTGGTTTAGTATTTAAAGATGAACTTTTTGTTTGCGAGGAGTGCAGTGACAAACATAGCTCTGAAGAGCTAAAACGTTTAACAAAAACTACTATGCTAGACCTATATAATGGTATGCCAATAGGGCTTTGGCTTATACATGAACAAAACAAAGATAAAACTATGATGACCGTAAAAAGACGATAAAATTATGTAAACTCTTTTTATACTTTGATTTTATTTCGCAGAATATGATTATCCTAAAATTAGGTGGAAGCGTTATTACTGATAAAACCAAAGAATATACTTTTAAAACAGAAACAATGGATAAACTAGCACAAAACATAAAAAAAGCAAATAAACAGACAATAATTGTTCACGGTGCAGGATCATTTGGTCATATCCTTGCAAAAAAATATGAGTTAAACCAAGGCTATAAAAGACTAGAACAAATTAAAGGTTTTTCACTAACACATGAAAAAGTGCAAGCATTAAATTCACTTGTTTTAAAATCATTGCAAAATAATGACATACATGCAGTTTCAATATCACCTCATTCAAGTATGACATTAAATAATCACGAAATGCAAAAAATGGATTATAAAATCTTTGAAGAATACCTTAAGAAAAATTTCACTCCAGTTACTTTTGGAGATGTAGTTTTAGATAAAACACTTGGTTTTTCTATATGTTCGGGAGATTTATTGATAGAGGTTTTATCAAAATATTTTAAACCTGAAAAAGTAGTTTTTGTAATTGATGAAGATGGTATTTATACAGCTAATCCAAAAATAGATAAAAAAGCAAAATTAAATAAGGAAACAACAGTAAAAGAACTTGAAACACTTACAACCACTGCTGATAACCATGCTGATGTAACAGGGGGGATGGCTGGGAAAATTCAGACTATTAAAAAAATTGCAAAAAATAGTATAGAAACTATTTTAGTAAATGGTAATAAACCGGATAGATTATACAAGGTGCTTGTTGGAGAAAAAACAATAAGTACTATAGTTACTGGAGAAAAATAAAATGAATAAAACGGAGAATAGAAAAGATGAACATGTGCAAGTAGCTATAGAAAAAGATGTATCATCTGATCATAACTATTGGGATGATATTAAATTAGTTCATAACGCTCTACCTGAAATTGACAAAAAAAATATCGATCTTTCTACAAAACTTTTTAATAAAAAACTTGGGGCACCAATAATTATTGCAAGTATGACAGGTGGTTATAGTAAAGCTAAAAAAATAAATGAAAACTTAGCAATTGCTGCAGAGAAATACCAGCTTGGTATGGGTGTAGGTTCACAGAGAGCAGCACTTGAAAAGAATGAATTAAAAGAAACTTATTCAGTTATAAAAAATTATGATATTCCACTTCGTTTCGCAAACATTGGTGCATCACAACTAGTTATATGGGGTGTAGAAAAAACACTTGAAAACGCTCAAAAAATGATAGATATGATAAATGCTGATGTATTCATAGTATGTCTTAATTTTTTACAAGAAGTAGTAATGCCTGAAGGTGAATCAAACGCAAAAGGGGTATATAATGCTATAAAACAATTGGCAGAGGATTTAGACACTCCAGTTGTTGTTAAAGAATCAGGTGCAGGAATTTCTTACGATGTTGCAAAAAAACTATCTAAAACTAAAATTTCAGGAATTGATGTAGGTGGTCTTGGTGGAACTAGTTTTTCAGCAATAGAACATTATCGTGCACAAATGATAAATGATAAATTACATTAACGCAGTGGTAAAACTTTTTGGAACTGGGGAATACCAACACCAACATCGATACTTAATGTTGGTGATGCAACAAACTGGAAAATACCTATAATTGCCACAGGTGGAATTAGAAATGGATTAGATGTTGCAAAATCGCTGGTTTTAGGTGCTGATGCTGCAGGTATAGCAAGGGCATTACTTGAACCAGCTATTTCTGGAAAATTACAAGTTATTGATGAAGTTGATGCTATTATAAAAGAATTAAGGGCAACAATGTACCTGCTTGGTATTGATAAGGTTTCAAAGATGCCTGATGCTGATTGGACTATTGTAGGTGGACAACTATGGATTTAAAAATTGAACTTAAGAAAAGAGCAGATTTTTTTAATAAGCAACTAGAAAAATTCTTGCAAGGCGGTTCACCAGAAACCCTTTATAATGCTATGAGACACTTACCTTTAGCAGGTGGAAAAAGATTAAGACCTGTACTTTCAATGATATCCTGCGAAGCGGTAAATGGTGATGTAGTAAAAGTAATACCTCTTTCAATTGCTTGTGAATTGGCACATAATTTTACTCTTGTTCATGATGATATAATGGATAAATCAAAGATGAGGCGAGGTTTGCCATCGGTTCATATAAAATATGGTGAGTCAACAGCATTAATCGCAGGGGATTTGCTATTTGATAAAGCTTTCGAATCAATGCATAAAACAACAGGTGACTTAAATATTTTTAAAAATGTAGAATACGGTCTTATAGATTGTATACGTGAAATTTCAGAAGGCCAACAATTAGATATGGAATTTGAAAAAAGAAAAATTGTTTCTGAAGAAGAATATTTTGAGATGATACGTAAAAAAACCGCAGTATTTTTTCAGTATGCTGCAGAAGCAGGGGCTATTCTTGGTGGCGCAAATAGTGAACAATCAAATGCATTAAGTCAATATGGATTAAATTTAGGATTAGGTTTTCAAGTATGGGATGATTATCTAGATGTAAGCAGTAATTTAGAAACCCTTGGAAAAGATATTGGTAACGATATTAGAAATGGTAAAAAAACACTCATTGCTTGTCATTGTCTAAAAAACGCAAAAGGAGAAGATAAAAAGATACTGGATAAAATATTTGGTAATCTTTATGCAAACGATGAGCAAGTGAAAAATATCTATAATCTGTTTAGAAAAACTGGTTCAGCAGAATATGCAAAAGATAAAGCAATAAATTTTGCAAATAATGCAAAAAAAGCGCTAAATATTCTTCCTGATTCAGATGCAAAACAACTA
Source organism: Thermoplasmatota archaeon (assembly GCA_022866015.1). Lineage (GTDB taxonomy): Archaea > Thermoplasmatota > E2 > DHVEG-1 > DHVEG-1 > PFL35. Next base: position 3,228 of record JALHTX010000247.1, on the reverse strand, counting down.
CTTGCAAGTCTTGCAGATTATTCAATAAATCGTAATAAATAAAAGGAGATTTTTTTTAAAATGACTAATAAAATTAGAGTAACTGCACAAAAATATGCACTGCAGAATGCTGTACAATTTAATGGTAAAGCAGATACTAAAGCAGTAATAGGTAAGGTTATTGCTGAGCTAAGAAAAAATGGTTTTTCTCCCCAAGAGATATTACCTATTGTAAACAAGGTTATATCTGAGGTTAATAAACTTTCAGCAGATAAACAAATATCTGAATTAGAAAAAGTTGCACCAGAGCTTTTAGTAAAAGAAAAAAAAGAACGAGATTTTTCTCTTCCACCTCTTCCAAATGCAGAAAAAGGAAAGGTTGTTACACGTTTTCCTCCAGAGCCTAATGGCTATTTGCATATCGGTCATGCAAAAGCAAGTATTGTAGATTATGAGTATGCACGAATGTATAATGGAAAATTCATTATTCGTTTTGATGATACTAATCCTGATAATGCAGATATTAAATTTTATGATGCACAAAAAGAAGATTTACAGTGGCTTGGTATAAATTGGGATGAAGAATATAATACGTCTAGTAATCTTAATAAACATTACAAACTAGCAGAACAGTTGATTAAGCAAGGCGATGCATATGTTTGTATTTGTTCTTCTGATGTGATAAAAGAATGTCGTTTTAGTGGTCGTAAATGCGAATGTCGTGATAGTAATTGTGGTGATAATCTAGATAAATGGAAACAGATGCTCAAGGGCGGTTTGGATGATGTAATCCTTCGCATGAAAGGTGATATGGGTTGTGTTAATACCGCTATGCGTGATCCAACACTTTTTAGGATAATTGAAACAACTCACCCAATACAAGGTGATAAATATCGTGTATGGCCTACATATGATTTTGCGGGAGCAGTAGAGGATAGCATCAGTGGTGTTACTCATCCTTTTAGAACTAAAGAATATGAACTTAGGGATGAAGGTTATTTTAAATTGCTTGATCTTTTGGGTTTGCGTAAACCTCATCTTATGGAGTTTGCTCGTTTGAATATCGAGGGTATGCCTGTTTCAAAACGTAAAATTAAACCTTTAATTGATAAAGGTATAGTATTGGATTATGATGATATACGTCTTCCAACACTCCGTGGTCTTAAAAAACGTGGAATCTTACCTGCGGCAATTAAACAGTTTGTATTTTCACAGGGTATTTCCAAGGCGGAATCGATTGCAAATTTTAGCCTTGTCGAATCTGCTAATAGAAAAATTTTAGATCCAATTTCTAAAAGATATTTTTTTGTTCCCAACCCTATCAAATTAGTTGTAAAAAATGCTCCAATAAAACAAAAAGAGATAAGTTTTCATCCTTCTGATAAAAGCCTTGGTAGTAGACTAGTAAAAACACATGATTTGTTTTATATTTCAAGATCTGATGTTGAAAAATTAAAAATTGGTGATATTTTCAGGCTTAAAGATTTATATAATGTTAAAGTGTGTAAGAAAAATGATGTAGTTCATGGGGAATATGTTGGTGAGAATTTAATATCTGATAGTCTTAAGATTCAATGGACTACTGATAGTTTTGTTGAGATGAATGTTTTGGTTCCTCATCAGTTGTTTAATGACGAAATTTATAATGTTGATAGCCTTGAAACAGTGAAAGGTTATGCCGAAGAATCAGTAAGAAATATTTCTGATGGTGAAATCGTTCAGTTTGAACGTTTTGGTTTTGTAAGGCTTGAGAAAAAAGACGATTATATAATTGGTTACAGGACTCATAAATAATAATTATGTTTTTCTTTTTTTTAGTAAAACTATAATTTTTCAGTAAAATAGTAGGTAAAACTTTTTAAATAAAGATAATATTAACAAATTGCACTCAGGAATGTAAAAGGATGGGATGACACATGCGTCATATTAAAAAAATTATTATAAGTTTAACTCTGTTTTTAGTATTTATAACACTATCAACAGAAAACGTAACAGCAGCAGAAGATTTTGCACCAAGTTTAGATAACATCGGCGTATCTATTGCTATTGTTATCGCAGCAATAGCAGTAATAATTTCATTTTTCATGTTTGGTGGAATAAAATATGTAACACCAGAAAATGTTCTAAACACAGAGGTTAGAAAAAATTTATATGATTATATAGAAGAATATCCTGGATCACACCTTAGGGAAATAGCAAGAGAACTAGACTTAAAACCAAGTAATGCAGCATGGCATCTAAGAAAACTAGAACAAACAAACATTGTAAGAAGCCGAGATATTGGTGGTAAAAAAGTATTTTATCTAGTTGCAGGGGGAGCAGAGGCAAGAAAAGAGGCGATAGCTGAAGCAATACTTAGAAACCAAAACGCAAGGGAAATCATGCAATATCTTGTAGATCACCCAGGTAAACACTTACTTGAAATAGCACATGCACTAAATCTTAATCATCATACTGTTAAATGGCATATAAAAAAAATGTACCTGGCTGAATTATTAGATGGTGATACTAGCAACTCCGCATACCCTGTTTATTACCCAACAGATCTTGGATTGGAAGTATCAAAAAACTTTTCAGATTACCTTAAAAAACCTGGACGAGCATCATAAAATCTATCTTAAAAATATTTATATTTAAAGTAAACCCACATCTGTTACTTCTGCAGATTCAACATTTTCTATTTTTGAAATTTTTTCAGCAATTGGGTCAAGTCCACCTACATCAGATTTATCAGGAATAACAACTGTTAAATTAATTCCTCTTAAACCAAATGCTATATTTTTAATTTCAATATTACCAACTTTTGCTGGTGGTTTTACAATTGCTTTTATCTTTTCTACCATTTTAGCTAATTGATCATCCTCTAAAATCTCAGTTGGCATAATCTGAATAAGACCTACAACATCACCCATAGCATTTTTCCCCCATTTATTATGGTCCTATAAGTCCACACTTAATACAAATATATTTTACACTTTGTTCTCTACAGTTATTGCATCGCCCAATTATTTCTTCGCAGTTTGGACATTTAAAAGTTGTTGAACCGCGCTCAAGTAAACCTTTGCCACAAGATATACATTTTTCTGCTTTTTTCATAGGAATGACTGAATACCATATCTATTTTTAAATATTCTCTTTACACCCTAACTATTTATAAAATTCAAAATATTTAGCAGAAGAAATACTTTTTGGGTTAAAACAAACTTACAGGTTGAAAAAAACAGTGGTTACCAATTACAGCCTTTTGTT
>JALHTX010000246.1 GCA_022866015.1 Thermoplasmatota archaeon | reverse complement strand
TCAAGGATAGCTGCATCCATCTGAAATGTCGGTAAATAGAAATGTGTTAGGTCATTGAAATCGTATTCTCCATGACTTCCATCTGAAAAATCAAAGTAATTTCTATCTGTTAAGACTCTAAACATATAATTATAGTTCATAACACTTTTATATTCAACATTCACTTTTTTCCATTCTTCTTCTGTTAGATTTTCTGGCCAACGGAGATTACCCGCCGGCAAATTATCCACTCCAACAAATGATGCGGGAACGATGCCCATGGTATGCCCTAACTCATGAAGAGTTCCTTGTGCCATAACGACTCTTTGCCGTCTTGGTGTAAAAGCATGCCTTTTGCTATATGTCTTCAACGGGCTGTTATCCATTAATATATGATCATACGTATTCCACTCAGATGCTGTGATAAGACCTGCATTATATGCCATCACATAATATCGAAAAACTCCTTTTCTTTCATCAGCAAAGTTGTGTTTATACCATCGAGCCATATGACCGCCAACCATCTCATCAATTGTTTCCACAAACTCGAGATATTCTCCTCCACCATTGACAGGTCCATCCGGCCAACCATCATCAAAGTAGACACTGATTCCATACCCTGACATTTTCTCAATGACCATCTGCTGAGATTCTTTATACATAATATGCTCAGTATCAAATAGTGTATTTGGATTATGTTCCATAAAATCTACTTCAATGTATACATCTGGGTGGAAGGGATCAGCAAAATATTCTACCATCATATACTCTTCAGTATTTTCGACACCATCAAGGTCTGGATCTAACTTCTTATGATTATCCCATGTTAATGGATCATATCCATATTTCCATTCCCACCACGATGGAATGCCATCACCATCGGGATCATCATAACCATCAGCAACTGTTGGATCAGTGCCATATATGTTTACTTCAGTCCAATATGGTATCATATCATGATCATAATCTGATTCATAGATGTTAAACCACAGTTCATATTCGTCTCCAAGAACATGTCCATATCCATCTGTATCTTCTAAATAATCATCACCAGTCCAATGACCGGTTCTAAAGTCAAAAGTGAGGCTAACTGATAATTTTTCTTCTCTTGCTTCTTTTTTACCAAGAATACCAGCTTTCTTTATCTCCATTATAGTAATTTTCACTTGGGATGTTTTCTGTCCATCAGGAATCTCAAAATTTGTTCTGCATTCTTTGCCCATTGTATCCCATACATTAAATGTTCCTGAGCCTGTAACTCCACCAGCAGCTTCGACTTCGCTTGCGTCACCAATTTCTCCATCTACATCAACAATATAATAGTATACGGGTGGATTCTTCCAACTGGTTCCAAATGTTAACATTTTATCTATAATTCCCCGGCTACGCATTCTTAGTACTTCAACGGTTAGACCTTGGTATATATACGGATTTATTCTGTCATCTATTAACTTTATTTCTTTTGGTTCTTCTTCAGGTTTTTCTTCCTTATCAAATTGTATATATGCAAGAGTCCCTGATAAAACAATTATTGCTACGATCAATATAACTAGAAAAGTTGTTTTACCTTTTTTATTTATTTTTATCCCTCTTAATTTTCTATATATAATTATATTTTATGTTTTATTTAAGCATTTCTTTTTTATATTATCTTTTTAATACTTTTTATACCAAAATTTAGTTAAAATCTGTTAATAAATAAGGTTTTAAGCATAAACAAAAAACTAACAGAGATTACTAACAATATAAACAAGAATTTCATTTAAAGAAACATCTACACCAAATTTCTTACCAGTTTTTGCAATATAACCATTAATACTATCAATCTCAGTTTTACAACCATTTTGGATGCTTTGAAGCATTGAAGAAAAATTATCACTAGTATCATAAATAACTTCTTTTGTTAAATCAAGTGCATCCTCGTAAACAAGATTAAAACCACAAGCCTTTGCGCCACTGACAGATTCATAGCAAACTTGTTCCATGAGTTTTTCCAAAATAGGGTTTTTCAAAATATAACCATTTTTACATTTAAAAAAACAGGTTAAAGGGTTAATACTAGAATTTACAACACCTTTAGCCCAAATATCATACATTATGTCATTAGAAACATTAGTTTTAATGCCTGATTTATTAAACAAATCAACAAATTTATGCTCAACAAAAATATTTTTTTCTATAGAACCAATTTTTGTTTTACCAATACCAGTATGAATAATAACACCAGGCTTAGAAAAAACAGAACCATGTGTAGTAATACAAACAAATAATCTTTTTTTATCTACAACTTTTTTTATTTTCTCAATATTATCCAAGCCATTCTGCAAAGACATAACATAAGTGTTTTTACCAAGTATTTTTTTAATTTCATTTACTGCATTTTCTGTATCATAGGACTTAACAGAAATAATAACAAGATCAGGCGAAAACAAAACATCTTCTACGCATTCAAAGGCTGAAATATCAACAACTGCATTTGTTTTACCTTTTATTCTAAGACCTTTTTTCTTTATTTGTTCAACATGATTTTTTCTCCCGATTAAAACTACATTGGCATTTTTAGCAAGAATACCTCCAAACAATGAACCTATCGCACCTGCACCAAAAATAACGATATTCATAGCTATAAATCGATCTCCTTGCTTTTCTCTTTAATAAAATCATTATCCATAGAAATTAAAGGCTGCAGCAAAGGCACATTAATAGAATTCTTTATTTTAGCAATTTCTTCTAAAACTTTTACGTCATCACCTGTTAAAAAATGATCTGTCACAACAGCATCACATTTATAGTCAAAAGCGACTTTGTTAATATTATCAATAAGATTATTGTTTTTACATTCAACTATTTCTGTATTAATATACCATTTATCCATAAATTTTTTCACATCCTTTGTAAACTTTTTATCTAAAATAAGAAAAACGGGGGTACAACCTCTGCGCGTCATATACCAAGCAGCGAGAAAGCTATTGTTTTTTGATTTAATAATTGACAAAATGTTACCTTGTGAACCAAGTGGTAAACCACCAGGACCAAAAATTTTTTCAAAAAAGAAAAAAGCATTATTTTGACGAATTTCTATAAATAGTTTTATATCTGGTGTACTTAGGTCTACTTTTGCATTTGTTTTTTTAACTATTTCATCACCAAGTATTATTGCGACATCTTGACTTGTATAATTGTGATTTCCTTCACGTTTTACTTTTAATGCAAAGGAGGTACTCTTGTTTATTTTATTTTTTATTATTCTAAGAGCAAGGTTTTTCATAGATTCAATACTGCTATCTGTTTTAAAACAAGGACTTATTGATTTTATTGCAAATATTTTTTGTAATATGGCAATTGTTTTTTTGATTTCTTTGGTGTAAACAAAAAATCTAGCCCGTGTTTTGTACAACTGAAAAACAATGTTTTCTTGTTTTAAAGCATTTCTAATATTATTTTGAAATATATTTTCAAAGTTTTTACGCGTAAAATTTGCCTTAAGGCCAATTTCCCCATATCTAATTATTATTAACTCAGGTTTCACAAAATTACTAAATCAAACAATATTACATTAATATTACTGGCAAAAAAGTTTTATTTTAAGGCTTTTGTAATACTTGATTCAGCGGAATTATTGTTTTTTGCAAATCTTCAAAAAATTGATTTTAATGCTTTTTAATTGATGAAACTATCTCATTTTCTAATTTCTCTAATTTTATTTTTTGATCTATTTCAAACTCAAAATCATAAAAAACATCTTTTAAAATAAGTGGTTCAGGAGAGGCAACTCCGAGATCGACAATTTTTTTAGGATTATTCAAAGCTTAAATTATTTCATCTTGAGATATTTTCTCGCAACCTAATTTTTCAACTGCAGAAATAATCCTTCTAATCTGATTCCAAAGAAAAGTTTGTGCAAAAAAATCAATTACTAAGAATCGTTCCAATTTACTAACAATAATATTATCAATTACTCTAACAGGATTTTTATCTTTTTCGACTCTTGCAAAATTAGATAAATCATGCTCACCTGTAAAAAAAGAGAGCCCTTTTACTACTTTTTTAAAATCCTTATTTGTAATATCTAAATAATATCGATATTGTCTAAGACAAGCATATCTGGGATAAAAATCATCATCAACAATTTTGAAAGCATAAAATAGTATGTCTTCATTTTCTTTGTTTAATTTATTTAGCACTTCTTTTTTAAAATTTTCTGTATTAAAAGCAATAACATTACCTAATGCCGAAACACCTTTATCAGTTCTACTGGATGATCTAAAACAGGATAGTTTAGAATCTTTTATTAACTCATATTTTACTAGTGAATTTATTATTTCATCTTCTATCGTCCTAAGTTTTGGTTGACGAGCATAGCCATAAAAGTTTTTACCATTATATGCAAATTTTAAAGCAACTCTCATTAAAATCATATATAGGATAATTCTTTAAAAAGATAAAACATACTGTTCATACAGCATTATGACAGGAAAAAAATTGATCGAAGAAAAATTAAAAAAAGCAAAAATTGAAATTGGTGACAAAATAAGAATAGACTCTAAAACTATAAAAAAAGAAGGTGTTCTTATGCCTCATCATCTGTTTAGTGATGATGATGTTATTACAATTAAACTTGATAATGGATATAACATTGGTATAGCAGTTGATAAAGATACAAAAATTACTTTCCTTGAAAAACATAAACAATCTGTGAAAAAAACAAAAGATATTCCTTTTGATAAAAACAAACCAACAATTTCTATTATTGGAACTGGTGGGACAATAGCCTGTTATGTTGATTATAGAACAGGTGCTGTTCATCCTGCTAGCTCTGCTAAAGACCTTGCGTTTGCAGTTCCAGAGATTTTTGATATTTGTAACGTTAAAACCCAGGTTGCTTTTCAAATCTTAAGTGAAAATTTCGAAGTTGAAAACTGGAAAAAAATTGCTCATATTGTTGCAGAAGAACTAAACAATGGTTCAAAAGGAGTAATTATCCCTCATGGTACTGATACTTTAGGCTATACTGCAGCTGCTCTTTCATTTATGATTAAAAATTTAACCGGACCTGTGGTTATTGTAGGTGCTCAGCGCAGTAGTGATAGACCGTCTAGTGATGCTGAGTTAAATCTATTATCTGCTGCAATTGTTGCATCAAAATCTGATATAGGTGAAGTAGTCGCAGTAATGCATAATGAAATTTCTGATACATGTAATGCTATTCATCGTGGTACAAAGGTTCGTAAGTTTCATACTAGTCGCAGGGATGCTTTTAAATCAGTAAATGAGGAGATAATTGGTTTTGTAAAAAATGGTGAAATAAAACTAAACACAGATTATAAAAAAAAAGCCAAGGGTACTGTTGTTGTTGATGATAAAATGCAAACTGATGTTGCAATGATTTATGCATATCCTGGCCTAAAACCTGAGGATATCCCTGATAAAAAAGGAGTTGTATTTATCGGTACTGGTCTCGGTCATGTACCTGAAAAAATACTTCCAAGAATTAAAGAATTAACAGATAAAGGAACTGTTTTTGCTATGACTTCACAGTGTATATTTGGTAGAATAAACATGAGTGTTTATTCAACTGGTCGAGATCTTCTAAAAGCAGGTGTAATATCATGTAAAGATATGCTTCCTGAGGCTGCTTATGTAAAACTTATGTGGGCATTAGGGCATAGTAAAAAGCATGATGAAATAGAAGAAATCATGAGAAAAAATATTGCAGGAGAAATATCTACACGTACTCGTAGTGATACTTTTTTATAAAAAAAGAAAAAATGTTTGATTATTTTTGTGCTTCTTTTTCTGCTATGTCACCAACTATCGGCAATTTGAATTTTTCTCCTTGATATGCTTTTATTACAAGGATTATCCATAAAATAAATACTAGCAAACCAAACAAAATAGAAAACATCCACATAAAAGGTACGAACCAAGTTAAAAAGAAAATAACAAAATAAACAATAAAAACACCAATAAAGGTTAGCAATGATTGCATCGCATGAAACTTTACTGTTTTGTTTTCTTTCTCAAGTAAATAAAAGATTAAACCTGTCACCCATACACCAATATAACATAACATACTTGCGATATTTTCTTCTATATTCATAGATGTCTTAACCATAATATTATCCTCTCTTAGAAGTAAATAATAAAAACTACATATTTATTAATTGTGTGATTTTGGAGAGACAAACAACAAATCATCTATTTTTATTACTTGAATTTTTTTGGCTGCATATTGAATTTCTTCTGGTTTTTTAACGATGTGTAGTTCATATGTTTTTTCATCCATTAACTGCAACTCACTTTTTGTTTGACTTACAACTATCATTTCTCTTATTAAATCTTGTCCACTAAATATTCTTGCTTTTTCCAAGTTTTTTAGATCTGTTGAATTTTCTTCCCAAGTTAATAAATTTATTAGTTTTATTTTGTTTGCCTGCAGATATTTTATTTGATAATAATTATCATCAATTTGTATGTAATCTCCTTTTTTATAAGGTGGGATTCTAACTAAATAAGTCATTTTGTAGATTTGTTTACTATCTTTCATACCTGTATTTGTTGATGATTGTTTTATAAAACCACCATATTTATCTAAAAGCATCTTTGAAATAGTAAATGCTGCATTTTTATTACTAATGTAAAAATCTAATCCGCCATGCTCCTCAGCTATATCTGCTATAAAAAGAGTTCTGTTTCCTTTTCTTTGCATGTTTTCAATTATTGTTTCAACTGTTGCCTTTATATTTATTAGTTCTTCTTTTGAAAACTTTCTTTTCTCAGTTCTAACTTGTATTATTGCCTCGTGATATCCACCGAATTGCCTTGAACATACCTCACATACTGTTTTTCTAAGTCTAATAAGCAAATCATGTTCTTCATTGATTTCTTTTTCTTGTATTAGACCTGATATGTAAACTGTACATTCAAGACCACGGGGTGTTTCATTGAAATCTATGTTTATATCGACTTTTTGTAGTTCTTTACTTATCTCAAAATTATTTTTTATAATCCTGCGCAGAATGTCATCTAAAAGATCATTTGTCCAAGTATTTTTGTATTTATATCCTTGGCAGTGCACACATACAGGTAAATCTAATATTTCTGGGCCTTTTGAAAATTTTTTATTTTTAAGGTAACACTTTATGCATACGCCATCTTTGTATATTTCTCCTTCAATTCCGCATTCTACACAAAACATAATTTCATACCAAGTTTTAGCAGGATTATATAATCCGTATATTATAAGTATTGAGGTTGTAATACCATGTTAAGTGATTATATTTTGGTTAAAATTAGATCAGCTACATTAAAAGATTTAAAAGGTATAACTGAAATTTATAATCATGCGATACTTAATACTACTGCAACTTTTGATACAGAACCAAAAACAGTTCAAGAACAAAAGAAATGGTTCAAAGAACATAGCTCTAAAAACCCTATAGTTGTCGCAGAAATTGATAAAGAAATAGTTGGTTTTGCATCACTTAGTAAATATTCTACTCGTTGCGCATATTCAGATACTGCAGAGATATCAATATATGTAAAAGAAAAAGATAGAGGAAAAGGCATTGGAAAAAAACTAATTAAAGAAATTATTGATGCAGGAGAAAAAGCAGGTATTCATGCAATAATTTCAAGGATTGCAGAGGGAAACAAAATAAGTATTCATTTACATGATATTGTAGGTTTTAAGCATATCGGAATCTATAAAGAAGTAGGATATAAGTTTGGAAAAAGACTAGATGTTTATCTGATGGAAAAAATCTACAAAAAATAAATTTTTATTTTTTAATTGATTTAATACCTAGTTCAAATGCCTTCTTGTTTATATCCTTATATTTATTGGGAACGCTTTCAAGAATTACCCCAAGTAAAAAATCTGGTTTAAAAGGTAAAATATCTGCACCTGCAAGAGCACCTAGCATCACAATATTTCTTGTAATAAGAGCACCTGCTTCGTTTGCTAGTTTTGCTGCATCGACTTTATAGAGTTCTCCATATTTTTCAAGTTCGTTGAAAATTTTTTCAAGTTCAGGATATTTTTCATCACCTGTTGCTACAGTAAAAGGAATAACTGGTACTATATCTGTTATAATTTTAGTTTTTTTATTTGTATACTGAATGTAGCGTAATGCTTCAGAAGGCTCCATACTAAGAATTGCATTTGCAGAACCATTTGGAATAAGAGGGCCAGATACATCTCCAAGCCGTACTGTACAGTTTACACTTCCTCCGCGCTGCGCCATACCATGAACTTCTGAGACAAATACATTAACATCTGCTCTTACTGCGGCTTTTCCAAGTATATTTGCAGCAGTAACAACCCCTTGACCGCCAACACCAGTTAATGTTATGTTGATCTTTTCTTTCATTTTATTTCTCCTCCTTTACATGTATTGCTCCAAAAGGGCAAATTGTTGCGCAGTTACCACAGCCATTGCACTGCTGCTCATCAATTAATATACTTTCATCCTTGCCAAAATAGATTGCAGGACAACCAAACCTACCGATGCATGTTTTGCATCTTTGGCATTTTCCTTGATCTATCTGATAGACTAGTATTTTTTCACCGCGTTTTATTTTATCTCGGTTTTCAAGAAGAATGCAAGGTGATTTACTAACAACAACTGATGTACCCTTAAAATTAAGAGCTCTTTTAAATGCTTCAGTAGTATCTTTAATGCTATTTGGGTCAACAACTTCGATATGTTCTACACCACAGCCTTTGCAAACATCCTCAACAATTATTTTTTTGGCAGGGCGACCCATTCCATCAAAATCTGTACCTGGATGAGGATGATGACCAGTCATAGCTGTAGTCCGATTATCAAGAATAGTAATTACTACATCATGATTATGATGAACTGCATTAACAACTGGTGGAATACCTGAATGGAAAAATGTACTATCACCCATGAAGCTTATAATTTTTTTGTCTGTTGCCACAGCAAGACCACAAGCAGTACCTGCGTTACTACCCATACACAAAAGAAGATCAGCCATTTCAAGTGGTTTTGCACGACCAAGTGTGTAACAACCAATATCTGTAGGATGAATAACATCTTTAGGCTGCGCTTTTTTTGCAGCATAATATGTTGCACGATGTGGGCAACCTGGGCAAAGAGCAGGAGGTCTACTAGGAAGTTTTATATCACTTGTTTTTGCGGCAACATATGGATTTTTAACTTTAAATATCTTAGAAAAAGCCTCTGCTACAATATCAGGGTTATATTCAAACAAACGAGAGAAATGACCTGATGATTTGTCATAGAATTTAACTTTTTCACCTAGTTCATATGCAATTACTTTAAACTGGTTTTCTAAAATGGGTTCAAGTTCTTCGACAACAATTATGTTTTTGCATGATTTAATAAAGTTTTTACACATTTTTTTTGGTAAAGGATTGCTCATTCCAAGTTTTAGAATTCTAACATCAAGTTTCAAATCCTCTGCTACTTCCTTTACATAATTAAACGATACACCAGATGTGACAATTCCCCAATCAGAAGGTTTTCCAATATTTATTATTTTATTAAACTCTGATTTTTCACTGATTTCTTCAGCTTTTTTAAGCATTTTAAGTAGCTCTGGGTGACGAGCACGAGCAATATCTGGTGTTGTAACCCACATAGGATTTTTTTCAAAATTACCAATACGCCTTGGCTTCTGCATTTTTTTAAACTCGATACTACTGCGAACATGATTAAGCCTTGTAGTAGTTCTTAGAAGTATTGGCGACTGAAGTTTTTCTGAGATTTCAAAACCAATCCTTGTCATCTCTTTTGCTTCATTAGGTGTTGAAGGCTCAAGCATTGGTGCTCCGCCAAAAAGTGCATAATAACGATTATCCTGTTCATTTTGCGAGGAATGACAATATGGATCATCTGCAGTAACAATTAAATGTCCGCCTCGACAGCCTATATACATATAGGTCATGAAAGTATCACTTGCGACATTCAAACCAACATGTTTCATACTTGTTATTGCTCTAAGACCAGATATTGCTGCTGCGCCTGCTATCTCAAGTGCTACTTTTTCATTTATAGAATATTCAAAATAAAACCCTGGGTCTTTTTTTTGTTTGATAAAATATTTTGCAATAGCAGAAAAAGTATCTGCAATTTCAGAAGCAGGCGTCCCCGGGTAAGCTGTTGCAACATCTACTCCTGCCTCTAATGCTCCACGGGTTATTGCTTCGTTTCCAAGAAGAAGTATTTTTTCACCAGGTTTGTCTTTTATTATTTCCATTTTTTTCAAACCTCTTAATAAGTAGTTTAAATAATTATTTTCCCCTTGCAGGGTAAAAGAGCATGGCATATAAAATTATCTGAGTCATATGGAGAAAAAGGTATAATGAGTCTAGGCAATAAGGTATTTTTAATGAAACAAAATACACCTTCGAAAACTTTTTAAATAAAAACTTGGTTCTTAGGGAGACTAAAAACAATTCAATGGTAAAAACAGGGAGGAAAAATTATGACAGAAAAAGTAATAAATCCAGACGAAAACACAATATTTGTTGGAAACAAACCACCGATGAGCTATGTGCTTGCAGTAGTTACACAGTTCAACGGAGGATCTGATGAAGTAGTAATAAAAGCCCGTGGCAGAGCAATCAGCCGTGCGGTAGATACAGCAGAAATAGTAAGAAACAGATTTGTACAAAATGCGAAAGTAAAAGATATCAAAATCGGAACTGAGAACATCACAAACGAGGAAGGACGTAATTCTAACGTATCTTCTATAGAAATTTCTTCTTGCAACAACAAAGAAAAAAGCCTAGTTAAAAACCGATACAACGACTTTGCAATTATGTCTAAAACCAACAAGCAATAGTTGTATCTTTCTTTTATTTTTTTAGCTCTAATAATATTCTTTTTTAATTATTATTTTTTTAACTTTTTTAATAAAGCGAAATGATTTAAATCTAGAAACATATTCACCTTGCCTGTTGATAGGGATGGTAAATTATATTATTGTAACAGGCGGGGTTATTTCTGGTTTAGGTAAAGGAATTACTACCGCTTCAATCGGCAAGATTCTGCAACTTCATGGTTACAATGTAACAGCGATAAAAATAGACCCTTACATGAATTTTGATGCAGGAACTCTTAGACCTACTGAACATGGTGAAGTCTGGGTTACTGAAGATGGTGGGGAAATTGATCAAGATTTAGGGCATTACGAACGTTTTTTAGATATAAACATACCTAAATCACATAATATTACTACTGGTCAAGTTTATAGTGCTGTAATAGAAAAAGAACGTAAAGGTAAATATCTTGGTAAAACCGTGCAACCTATTCCGCATGTAACTGATGAAATTAAAGAGAGAATTCGTCTTCCTGCAAGTCAACATAATTGGGATTTTATATTAGTTGAGATTGGTGGTACTGTTGGCGACTATGAAAATGTGCTATTCTTAGAAGCTGTTCGTCAGATGAAACACGAAGGTGATAAGGTTGTTTTTGTTCATGTAACATATGTTCCTATGCTTGATGCACTTGGTGAAGCAAAAACTAAACCTACTCAGCATTCTGTAAAACAACTTCGTGAAATAGGTATTATGCCTGATTTTATTATTACACGTTCTGAAAAAACTCTTGATAATGTTCGCCGTGAGAAAATTGCGATGTTTTGTAATGTTTCTCAGGATGATGTCATCAGTAATGAAGATGTTGATAATATTTATGCGGTTAGTTTGCTATTTGAAAAACAAGATCTTTGCAGGAAAATACTTAAAAAACTGAATCTTAGAAAGGATAAGGATAATCTTAAGGAATGGGAAAATTTCATAAAGAAAATAAACAGATTACAAAATACTGTAAAAATTGGTATTGTTGGTAAATATTTTGATATTGGAGCTTCTCAACTTTCTGATTCGTATATATCTGTTATTGAAGCAGTTAAGCATGCAGCTTGGAATAATAATTTAAAACCTGATATTAAATGGATTGATTCAAAGGTTTTTGAAATAGAGCCGACCAAAGTAAAAACATTAGATAAACTTGATGGAATTATTGTACCTGGTGGTTTTGGTCTTTCAGGTATTGATGGTAAAATTGCGACAATTCGTTATTGTCGTGAGAAAAATATTCCGTATTTAGGTCTTTGTTTAGGAATGCAACTTGCTGTTGTTGAATATGCAAGAAATGCTTGTGGTATGGCTGATGCTCATAGCACAGAGGTTGATAAAAAAACACCTTATCCAGTGATTGATTTTATTCCTGAGCAAGTAAAAATTTTGCAGGATAGTAGATATGGAGCAACTATGAGGCTTGGTGCTTATCCTGCTGTCTTAAAAAAAGGAACAATAATTTATAGTTTGTATAAAGAAACAAATGTCTCTGAAAGGCATAGGCATAGGTATGAGGTAAATCCTCAGTTTGTTGAAAAACTTGAAAGCTGTGGAATTGTATTTTCTGGCAGATCTCCTGATGGGATTTTAATGGAGTTTATGGAATTACCAAATCACCCTTATTTTGTTGGAACACAGGCTCACCCTGAATTTAAATCAAGGCCCTTGCGTCCAGCACCTCTTTTTGACGGATTGATTCAAGCGGCTAAAAAAAGGAAATGATTTGTTTTACATATTATCTTAATAGTATTTTTTAAATTCAGCGTATTAGGTTTTAGACTTCTACCATATTTTGATACAGGACTACTATTCTTAACATTAATATTTGTAATATTAGGTGTACTCTGTGCTCTTATAACTTATAATAAAAAATTATTTTTCTTGTCCCTTTTTGATAATATTAGATAATATAAGAGGTTACTCTATAATATTTCCATCCCCACTTAAATATTCATTGATTGCTTTAGCTGCTGTTTTACCCGCACCCATGGCAAGTATTACCGTTGCAGCACCTGTTGCAATATCTCCACCGGCAAAAATACCTGGGATGTTTGTATGACCCTTCTCATCTATCTCAATATTACCATGTTTACCAACTTTTAAACCTTTTATTGTATGGGGAATCAATGGATTTGGACTCTGTCCAATAGCAACAAGTGCTGTATCAATCTTAATTTTAAAT
>JALHTX010000245.1 GCA_022866015.1 Thermoplasmatota archaeon | reverse complement strand
TACGCGTGGAATCTCAATAGGTTTATCCTCAAGACGATGAATCAAGGATTTTACACTATCTGCATGCACTGTACTATATGTTGTATGGCCTGTAGACATAGCTTGAAACAAAACATATGCTTCACGTCCACGAATCTCACCAACAATTATGTAATCAGGTCTTTGACGAAGAGCATTTTTCATTAAATCATATAAATCAATTTCACCGACCATTTTATCCTGCACAATTTCACCAAAACCACTACGAGCTACACCAGGAATCCAATTAGGATGTGGAAGGTTAATCTCACGAGTCTCCTCAATACTTACAATCTTTGCATCTCTAGGAATAAATAAACTTAAAGCATTTAGAATAGTAGTCTTACCAGAAGCTGTACTACCAGCTATTAGAGCATTAATACGATTTTCAACTGCAAGCCAGAAATAAGCCATAATCTCAGCAGAAGCGGTATTGAGCGCAATAAGATCCGTAGGAGTAAATGGATCAGCACGGAATTTACGTATAGTAAAAGTACTACCCTTCGTAGTAACCTGTATACCTAATGTCATTTGAATACGAGAACCATCAGGCATTGTTGCATCAAGCATTGGCTCTGCAATACTAATATGCTTACCACATTTTTGAGCAAGACGTATAACAAAATTAGAAAGCTCTTCATCATCTTGGAAAACGACGTTGCTTCTTAAAGAACCATATTTACGATGATACAAAAATAATGGAACACCTACACCATCGCAGCTAATATCTTCGATATTAGGATCATGCATCAAAGAATCAATCTTACTATAGCCAATAGATTCACGTCGTGTATAATAAAGTATTTTTTTCTTTGTAACCTCATCTAGGTTTATCTCATAATTATCAATAACCTGCTCAACCTTTTCATCAAGATACACTTCAATTTTTTTTGTATCAAGTTCATCAAGCCTCAGATTAAAAGTTTTCATTAAAGTATCCCAAATAAAATTTAGCTTACCCTGTTCTTCATTAGATAAATAAGGCTCAATTATTTTGTAATATTTTTCAAGTGTATTAGTATTTTTTAAAACTTTAGCATAAGCATAAGGTTCATTAAGAGGATAAAAATCAAGTTGTTCAAGTTCTTCTTTAAAAGAAACACTACCTGTTTTACCACATGCAGGACATTCAACCTTTACCTTCTCACCATCTTTACCCAGAACATCTATTTTTGTATGACAACTTGGGCAAATAGCAACTTTTTTATTCATCTCTTTTCAACAACCACATTCAACTCATCCAAAATTTTATCTGGATTTTCAGAATAACTTGTAATTAATCGAGCAACTTCCCTAAATGAGCGGATATTTCCATTGTTCATAAATTCAATTAATTTTTTTCGTCTTGTAATCTCTTTGGTCATATCCTCACGGCTCATATCCTTCTCCGCACGAATTCTTTCTAAAACATAGCTTTTACCAGTAAAAATGAACTTATCTTCAATTGGATCCCAACGAAATACTTCATTAGTCAAAATCTCTTTAGTCGTAGGATCAATATCAATAATTTCAATAACCTGCTTGCAACGACGTGCACGTTTTCCTTTAACATTTGTTATAACATGAAGTGATACAACATCAAGTGATTGAAGCATGACACGAGGAATATTTATTGGTTTACCCTCAAGACGATGAATAAGTGATTGAATACTATCTGCGTGTACCGTACTATATGTTGTATGGCCTGTAGACATAGCTTGAAACAAAACATATGCTTCACGTCCACGAAT
>JALHTX010000026.1 GCA_022866015.1 Thermoplasmatota archaeon | reverse complement strand
TGATGATCAATTCCCTCTCTTTTAATTGAGCTGTTTTTTTCGATTTCATACATCCCATCCAAAAAAGAGAGTACATTTCTATTATATCAATTTGGCCTATAACTAAAGTCCTTTACTATTATATATAAAATGAGTGAATTTTAGGTTCAAATACTAAACAAGTATAGTATGTTTTTTTTAATCACAGTCGAAGGGTTATAGTAATGTTGAAATGAAATCAGTGTAAATAAAACTAATAAAAATATTTATATAATAATGGGTCTAGTATGGTAAGAAAATGATTTTTAATATTTCTTATCTAACTCTATCATTTCTATATCTCCCAAATACTAGATCTATATATATATTTTTGAATTATTGATAATATTATTAGATGTTTTTTCCATATTAAATAAGCTATAAAAACTAGTTGTATATATTTATGAAAAAATAGGGGCTTTATAAAATCATTATGAATGAAAAAAAAAACGTCAAAAAACCAAAAAAAGTAGATATATTTAAAAATATATCTTTTACAAAAAAATCACAACCTACACTGTTGAGTATTATTAAAAAACCAAGTCTTTATGGAAATAACATAAAAAAAGTTAGCATTATTCAAACCCATATATCATATGTTGTCCTCACAGGTAAGTATGTATATAAGATTAAGAAACCCGTAAATTTTGGTTTTCTTGATTTTTCTACTATTGAAAAAAGGAAGCATTTCTGTGAAGAAGAACTAAGACTTAATAGGAGGCTTTGCCCAGAGATATATTTAGATGTTGTACCATTAACAAGAAAAAACGATGATGTTGAGATTAATGGCTCTGGAGAAGTAATAGACTATGCTGTTAAAATGAAAGAATTTCCTCAAGAGTCTATTTTCAATAGATTACTTGAAAAAAACAAAATTGATGAAAAAACAATTGACAACATTGTTGATATTTTGGTTAATTTTTATAAATCTAGTAAGTCCTCAGTTGAGATAAATTATTTTGGAACAGTGGAGGCTATTAAACACAATACTGATGAAAACTTTGAGCAGACAAAAGACTTTATTAATCTAACAATCACCAAAGAAATATTTGATTTTATCAAAAATCAAACTAATGATTTCTTAAATGTCAATAAAAACATTTTTGATGATAGAATAAAAAATGGTTTTATCAAGGATTGTCATGGAGATTTGCATAGTGGTAACATTGTACTGCTTGATGATAAAATCTGTATTTTTGATTGCATAGAGTTTAACCAGCGTTTCCGCTATAGTGATGTTGCATCTGATATCGCGTTTCTTTCAATGGATTTAGATTTTCTTGGTCAAGCATATCTTTCTAGTTATTTAATTGAAAAATACGTTGAAAAAAGTAAAGACGAAAATATTTTTGATGTGTTAAATTTTTATAAATGCTACCGGGCATATGTGCGTGGTAAAGTTATAGGGTTTAAATTAAATGATTCAAATATTGATAAATTAGAAAAAGAAAAAACAATAAATCTTGCAAGAAAATATTTTGATTTAGCATATTTTTATTCACAGCTTTTTTCAAGAAAAAACAAAAAAGATGTAAAACCTGTTCTTTTTATAACTACAGGTTTAACTGGAACGGGTAAAACAACTGTTGCCCGTAAGTTTGCAGTTGATTATAATGCAAAAATTATAAGTACTGATGCTGTTCGTAAAGAATTTGCAGGAATAGATAAATATGAACGTCATCATGATGCATATAATGCAGGTCTTTATTGTCCTAAAAAAATGAGACAAACCTATGATAAAATCTTTGAAAAAGCAGATGTTTTTTTAAATAATAAAAAAAACGTTGTTCTTGATGCAACCTTTAAAACAGAGAAGTTAAGGGATATGGCTAGAAAAATATCAGAGAAAAACAATGCCTGTTTTTTAATACTTTATTGTAATTGCCCTATAGAAAAAGTAAAAGAGTATCTTGATGCTCGTGTGAAGAAAAAATCTGTTTCTGATGGTCGCTGGGAGATTTATATTAAACAGAAAGATTCATTTGAAAAACCAAGGAAAAAAGATTTTGTTGAAATTGATGTTTCAAAAAATAATTTAGATTATCAGTTAAAAGTTTTTAATAGTGTTATACAAAAATTTGTGAGGGTTAAAAATTGAATATTAAGGGTTATTATATAGATCTAGAGAAAGCAGTAAAAATAATAAATAAAAACGATTACAAAAATATTGTTTTACAGGTTACCGAAGGGTTAAAACATATCTTTAAAGATTTTGTCGATTTTTTTGAAATAAAAACAAAAGCAAATATTTTTATTTCTGCAGATCCTTGTTTTGGTGCTTGTGATATTCCATCTTTTTTTTGTGAAAATACCGATATTGATTTAATTATTCAGATAGGTCACTTGCCTATACCAGAATTTAGTGAGAGTAGTATTCCTATTATGTTTTTGAATGCTTTTTCAGATGCAGATGTATCAAAGGTTGTTGAAAAAGCATTACCTAGTATTAAAGGTAAAAAAATTGGTGTGTTAACAACAGCACAGCATATACATAAAATAGATGATGTTAAAAATATACTTTTTAAAAATAATTTTGAACCAGTAATATGTAAAGGTGATAAACGTATAGATTCCCCTGGTCAGATTCTTGGTTGTAATTTTTCTGCTGCGACAAAAATTGTTGATGATGTTGATATGTATTTATTTATTGGTAGTGGTACTTTTCATCCATTAGGTCTTTTACTTTCTACTAAAAAACCTGTTATTAGTTGTGATCCATATACTGATGAAGTAAAATTTAAGGAATTAGAAGATTTCAAAGATATGATTCTTCGTCAACGTTACGGCGCTATTGCTCGCTCAAAAGATGCAAAGGTTTTTGGCATTGTAGTTTGTAGTAAAAGTGGTCAATATCGTTTTAATGAGGTAGAAAAGATTAAAAAACTTATTGAGTCTAAAAACAAAAAATCATATATTTTGATTGCAAACTTTTTTTTGTCATCTTTTCTTGAAAGTTTTAGGGATATTGATTGTTTTGTATCACTTGGTTGCCCACGTGTTGCAATTGATGATTATATGCAATATGAAAAACCTATTATCACACCTATTGAACTTGAAATTGTTTTAGATGTTAAAAAATGGGATGATTATAAGTTTGATGAAATTATAAATTAAAAGATGGGCGAGGCCAGATTCGAACTGGCGACCTCCCGGTTATCAGCCGGGTGCTCAAAGCCAGGCTAAGCTACTCGCCCAAAAAGGCAGACTGGTATAATTGTTTTCATATAAAAAGATAATTTAATACTAATCGATATCTTAATACATATCTTCGAGAACTCCTCGATATGCAGAGATTGAGTATATATGTATTTTACATTTTCGAGAGTATAAAGGTCTTGTTTAATCGGGGATTAATTCCCCATTTTTCTATCGGATTTAGTAGTTTTTAGTATGTAGTAAATATATTCTATTTTGTTAAGGTATGGATAAACAACTAAGCTGGATTTTAAGCGGGTAGCAGATTTTTTTTAAGGTTTGTTCATGTCTCTTTTTCGTATTTTTTTTTTAATTTTTCATAGAACAACTAGAAGCTTTATTCTGTCCTACTCCTATTGGAAGTCTTTTTTATCAGTCATTTGGTTTTTAGCTCTTTTTTTCTGATAATGAATAAAACATACTTTCTAAGCATCTTTCATATTTAGAAATACCATTATAACACATTAGTTGTATTGAAATTTTGTTATTAGCGAGGCAAAAAAATATATTTTAGCTAATTTGTAGTTGGTGGTGTTGATTTAGGTGGGTATCGTAGTGTTTTATAGATGCAGACATCATTGACTTCTTCCTCTACGTTCTCAGTTAACCTCATTGATTTTTTAAAAATTATATCCCCGTCCCTATACCATCTTATCATCGCAGGAGAACTCAACCACTT
>JALHTX010000244.1 GCA_022866015.1 Thermoplasmatota archaeon | reverse complement strand
TTCAGGAATTAAACCTTGGGCTTACCGGTGGACATAATGTCATTGGTATGGATCAGGTCAGTATAATAACTAAAAACTTCAAATACATAGATTTCTTCATTCCAGGGATGATCGGTTTCACCATCATGCAACTCTGTATTTATGGTAGTATCGAACGAAACACCAAATATCGAAAGGATGGTATTCTCAGAAAGCTTCTTACCACCCCGATTACAAGAACAGAATGGATTCTCTCAAAAATGCTGTTCATGCTATTTCTCTCGTTTTTCTCTACCGCGATTGCTGTTATTATTGGCATGGTTGTTTGGGGTGTAGTAATTCATTTCAATATCTGGATGCTAATCATTCTAATTGCTAACAGCTTTTTGTTCTCAGGACTTGGTATGATTATCGGAAGGTTCGTAAAAGAAGAAGAAACCGCAGATACTGCAGCAGGTGCGATTTCATTTCCAATGATGTTTCTTGCAGGTACATTTTTTCCCATGGAACAAATGCCACAGTTTCTCCAAACATTTGCACATGTACTCCCCCTCTACTATGTTAATGAAGGTTTACGTAATGCGATGATTCAGTTGGATTTTGGAAAAGCTGCATTCAATGGTGGAATAGTCATTGTCTTTGCTCTTGTTTTTTTCATCGCTGGAGTTCTATTAACAAAATGGAAAGAAGATTAATTGTCGGGCCACTCAATCACTGTGTTTTTAAAATATGAAAAATTCATATTTGCCCAATCATCAAAATCCCCACGACCATTTGTACCATCTGAATATGATAAAATTTTATATTTATAATAATAATTCATACAACTCTTATAATTATGATATTCCCACCATTGAAAGCTGAATGGAGTTGCAGCTATAAGGTTATCAATTCCACCATATTTATCAGCAATTAATCCTAAGGAATGACCTAAATGATGAACAACAGCTCCAACTAAAAGCTGATCTTTAGGAATTAAAGGCTTATATTCTTTTATCCATTTTATTGAAACAGCAAACGAATCAAGTTGATCCCACCCAAAAAATGGATAATTTAAATCAGGACAATAGTCGCAGATAATACAATAATGAAAAATACCTTTTCGTGGGTTATTTAAATTATTATGAAGAAAATAATCCCAATAAACATCTGTCATTTTTGCAAAAGAGAAAGTATGGTTAGATAGATGAATCATTTCTCCACCCCCAAGATTTCCTATATCATAATGTAAGGTAATATTTTTTCCTTCAAAAATAGAAACTAGTTTATCTAATGATTCAGCTGAGGGTTTATTTGAATTATTAGGATCTTCTGAATCTATCCAGTCTATTTCCAGAAATATATCTTTCTTGATTGGACTTGAATTCCATTGATATGTATAGCATTCTTCTATGTTATTTAATCCATCATTATCCGGATCAAGATTTGCATGATCCTCCCAGACAAAAGGATCATAACCCCATTTTTCCTCCCAATAATCTGGCGTACCATCTAAATCGCTATCTAAACCAGGAATGACAATATTTTTTTTAAAAAAACTTTTTTCTTTTTCCATAAATGGTTCGTTTTTATGCCAATTTGTCCCAATATTTTTTATTAGTTTTAATGACCAAGGGAAAAATTTTATTATATTTGTCAGTCCCATAATTCCATTATTTTTTCTAAAAAAATTAAATGATGGACCTATAGGCGAACCCCAATAGTTTAATTTTGCATTAATATAAGATAACTTTGAATAAATAGCATATATGGAATTATTGTATATATTGCAATTTGAAATTTTACAAGAATTCATTTTTTCAAAATAAAAGGCATATCTAAAATTATTTTTTATATTGCAGTTTGATATCACTATATTTTTTGATGGTGTTCTAAGAACCACTGCATAATGGGTGTTTAGATTTATTTCACAATAGTTTATAAAAACTGAATCTGATGAAAATATATGGATACCTGCACCGTTATGTGATATTATAGAATTATCTACGAAAATATTTATACAATTTATGATAAATAATCCACCAAGATTTACCATATTATTACTTATATTACAATGGAAAATTTGAGAATTTTTTGAACCCTCTAAGATACATGAAATACCGTTTGTATTTATATAACAATAGTATATTTTATTCTGGTTTGAATTTTCGATATGTATACCTATTGAATTATGGCAAAAACAGCATCCAGTTATTGTATTATTATCTGAATGATAAATTTTTATTCCAAGACCATTTGTATCAAATGAGCAGTTATCTATTTGATTGTTAACCGCCTCTTTAATCAATATTCCAATTCTTGCTCTATAAATTGAACAATTGATAATCTTATTATTATTTGATTCTATTTTTATTGCTGAATTATTTTTATTTCCACCTGAGTTTCTTATTGTAAAATTTTCAATAGTTGTTTTATCTATTGTTATAGTTATTATTGTCTCGGTATATTGTCCATCAATTATTGTAGATTTTTTGTCTTCCCCATTTAAACTAATAGCTCTATCTATCGTTATAGTTTTATTATATATCCCTGGAAAAACATATATGTTATCACCATTGGTTGAATTACTTATTCCGTCAGTAATATATTGAAATGGATACTCTTTTGTGCCATCCCATGGACCTTCTATGTTGTCATCGTCAACATATATTGTATTATTAGTTATCATAGGAGAAAAATTTTTTACTGTAGTTTGTTTAGTATAAGCTGTTGTACAACTATTTATTAATATGAATAGAATTATCATTGAGTAGAATACGTATCTTTTTTTCATGCTTTTTTCCCACATAAAATATATTATTAATAATATAGTAGATTTTCTACCTTATTTATTTTATGTTAACTTTGGCCATTCAAAATGTGTATTTTTAAAGAAATCAAAATCCATGTTTGCCCAATCATTGTAATCTACTTTTCCGTTGTCTCCATCTGAAAAATCAAGGGTTGAATATGTATGTCCATAGTTCATGACGCTTTTATAGGCCCAATAATACCAGAACTCAAAATATTTTTGATAAATGCTTGCCTGATTATCAATTCCTCCAAAGTCATCTGCTATAAGGCCAAGAGTATGACCTGTTTCATGCATGCTACCACATGTTATAAGCCAACCACGTTCTCTTAGAGAATTATTGCTTTGTATTACATCTGCAGATATACAAAAACCGTTTAAGTGTGCCCAGCCTATAAAAGCAAAACCGTTACCTGGTCCCTTGTCACATATTAGACCGTAGTGGAATATGTTTTTACGCGGATTATTTAAATCATTATGTAAAAAATAATTCCAATACAAATCTACTAATCCATCAAAATTAAAATTGGTAATATATGGTATTTCTTCTCCACCATCAAGTTCCCCAAGATCAACATGAAGAGTTATATCGTGCTCTGAAAACCTTTCTTTCATTTGATTAACATATTTTTCTGTAGGAATATTTGATGCACCTGGTGTCTTTGATTTTGTGTAATCAAACTCTAAAAAAATATCTTTTTTAAATGGATCTGCACCCCAGTCGTATGCGTAGCATTCCTCAAAATTATTTAATGCATCGCCATCTGGGTCAAGGTTAAGGTGATTATCCCAAACAGTTGCATTATAACCAAATTCTTGTTCCCACCAATCTGGAAGTCCATCAGAGTCTGTATCAATTCCTTCTAATTTTATTGGCTCATCCCCATAACCATGTATTATTGTTTTTTCAAATGTTTTTTCAACAACCCAATCAGATCCTACGTTTTCAAACTCTACTTTTGACCAAGGAAAGAATGTTATTTTACCAAAATCTTTACTTATTGTATCAATTAATCTAAAACCTTTTGAAAAAACTGGTCCAAGTATTGAACCCCAGTAGTTATTTTTTGCAGAAACAAAAGAGTTTCTTGGGATAACTGACTCAATAGAGTTACCATACATATTAGAGTTTGTTATCTTGCAATTGCTATCTGTTATATGTATTCCATGTCTTAAGTTGTTTATTATGTTACATTGATTAATATGTATATTATCTGAGTTTTCTTGTATCCAAAAAGTAAAATGTGTAATATATTCAAGATTGCATTTATTAAAATACAGGTTTGTTGAGTTTATGATTTTAAAACCTACACCACTATGAATAGCATTACAGTTTTCAACAAATATATTTTGTGAGTTGTAAAAAATCACCCCACCACCATTATCATTATTATCGCAACTAGCACAATGAATGAGTTCTATATTTGAAGAATTATTGATAAAAAATGCTTGACTATTTTCATGTACATAAATATTTTCAAAGACTATGTTTTTAGATTTATATAGGTTTACACCAAGTCCGTTATAACAAATTTCAGAGTCTTTGATGTTTATAGCTTGAGAATATTTTGCCCAAATTCCCTCTCCATTTGTATGCAGCAGGCAATTTTCTATGTTTATATTATTTGAACTATCTATTATTATTCCAGTTCTTGTTCTATATATTACACAGTTTGAGACAGTTGTGTTATCATATTCTATATATATTGCAGCGTTTCCTTTAAAGCCATTTGAATTTTTAACTGTAAAATCTGTAAAAACAACGTTATCTGCTATTATGTGTACAATTTTTTCATTATACATTCCATTAATAATTGTACTATTTTTATTTTCTCCAGTTATTTTAAGTGTTTTATCAACTATTATTGTTTCATTGTAAATCCCTTCATAAACAAATATTGTGTCGCCAAAATTAGCGTTATCAATTGCTTCTTGTATTGTTAGATAATCTGCTGTGCCATCATCATCTACATAAATAGTATTTCCAGATAAATCAAAAATAGTTACACTATCTTTTTCCAAAAATTTTGAAAAACCCGTTGTAGAAAATAACACAATTATTACAAGTATCACTAATATTTTTTTCAATTTTTAATCTCCAACTTTCAATATATTAATAATATAAAAATTATTTAATCGTTTTCCATAATTTATTAATCTTTACTTTTTATTTAAAGTTCATATCCAAATTCTTTAAAATGTGACTTCATTTTTCTAAATAATATTTTGGTCATTAACCAGAGTACCAATGAGTTGAAAACAAATTAATATTCTATTATCTTAACTTTAGTTTTTTTATCTTTTTTAGTTCTGCTTCTGTTAGAAGTTGTTTCTTTTTTGTTAAACTATTAACTTTTCTTATTTTTGGTTTTTTAATAAATGCCTCTTCAATTACTCTTCCATCAATATCATTAGATATAGGAATATCCATCGCAGATAGTATAGTTGGTACTATATCAATTACCGATGCTTTTATATTATAATTTGATCGTATGTTTTTCCCGTACATAAAAATAATACCATCTGGACGATGATCACCAACCCAATCATAAAAACCAGGTTTAGAAACAAATGGAAGATTATGCCCGTAATTTTTAAAAATCGCTTTAATCCCTGTAAGAGGTTGAATTAATTCTGATGCCCCATATTCCTCTTTTAAGTCAAAAATAATATCAAGAGGATCATTTACAGCATTTTCACCATATACATCTTCATATTTGTAAATCTTTTTAACGATTTTTTCGCCAGTTTCAGGGTCACGAATATTTCCTAAAAAATCAATTATTTCATTTCTGATTTTATCATAATCTTTATTTTCAACAATGCCAAATTCGTATTTTTCTTTTAAATTTATACGAATACCACGAGAGCAAATAGAATGGTACACAGCTATTGTTTTGGAAAAATCGATGTTACCACCTATACCAGTAGACATAATTAGTTTTTTGCCGAGCTTTGTCCTGAAAATTTTTTGCATCGGAAATATATGGAAAAGAAACTTGCTTGTTTTGCTAAAAAATAAAGTTAAAATGGTATTAAAATTATGAGCAGGATCAGAGGTTGTTTTAATATATCCAGCATTATAAAGGGCGTTATTTACATAAAAATATTTATCAGCTTTACCAAAACCATGATCTGAAACAACGATTAACAAAGCATCAGGGTACTTATTCATTATTTTCCCGATGTATTCATCTGCTTTCTTGTAACAAGAGAGAATTAGATCTTTCCTATCCCATAACAAGTGTTGCACATCATCTGTTCCTCTGAAAACAACCATTGTGAAATCCCAGTTGTATCTCTCCATAAGATTCATAGTGACTGTCGCATGGGAAGTTGTAATCATATTTATTTGATCAGATAGTTTTTCTGGTGCATATTTTGCTGTTAAA
This sequence comes from Thermoplasmatota archaeon, assembly GCA_022866015.1. GTDB lineage: Archaea > Thermoplasmatota > E2 > DHVEG-1 > DHVEG-1 > PFL35. The sequence goes on along the minus strand of JALHTX010000244.1, from coordinate 6,376 downwards.
TTTTTGGGTACATCATCAACAGCTATTTGCTCCAATTCATATTTCCCTAATTTATCATCTGTTAAATCGTTTTTGATTTCTTTTGGATATGTGAAATTTGATTCAAATGATGGAGTAAGAAGACATGTAATTATCACCCCGTTAATCTCCTCAGGAGGATATGTACCAGGAACATTTACTACAATACTTTTTCTATCAGCTTCTGTTAATATATTCCATATCGCAGGTTTTTTCCTATTACGAGAGCTTATAAGATTTTTCTGTGCAAAACAATCGGTGCGAAAGAAATCATAAATACCATGTTTGCCAGGGTTAGATCCTGTTACGATTGATGCCCAGGCTGGGGCACTATAATATGGTGTAGTAGAACGGAGATGTCCGTATGACCCTTGTTTTCGTATTTTATTAAAATTTGGTAAAGAACCATCGTCCATCCATGGTTGCATCAGCTCTAAAGTTCCACCATCAAGGCCGATCACGATTACTCGCTGCATAGTTTTACAATTATACTTTTTCTTTTTATTATAATTTCCCCTGAACTCTATAAACCTTAAAACTGAAGTTATAATCCTAAGTACCAGTCAATTGATATCTACATTACTATTTACTACAAAGCCGAAAATATAAAAAAGTAAAAAAGTTATCATTTCAATTCATATAAATTAATAAATGATAAGGCTATGTGATAAAATGGACTTTAAAAATAAAGTTGTTCTAATCTCAGGTGCAACAGGAGGAATGGGTGAAGAAATCGCAACATTATTGTCAAAGGAAGGGTGCCGTCTTGCGCTTTTTGCCAGACGTGAAGAAAAACTAGCAGAGATCACAAAAAAGCTAAGTGAATACAAAACACAATGCGTTTACAAAAAATGCGATGTAAAAAACAAGGATGATATCAGAGACGCAGTTTCACTTACATATAAACAATATGAGCGGATCGATATCGCAATATTAATCGCAGGTATATTAGTACCCAATCCAATTCAACGTTTTGATAGCTCACTAATAAAAGAAACTATAGATGTTAATTTTATGAGTAACATTTACTTCTTAGAATATCTTCTCCCAATAATGAAAAAACAACGGTCAGGTATAATCGCAGCGGCTTCAACATTACCTGATAAAAGAGGGGTTGCAGGATGGGGTGCATATGGCGCAAGTAAAGCAGCATTAAGCCTCTTCATGGAGAGTCTACGCGCGGAAGTTCAACAGAGATACGGAATAAGTATTATAACAATAAAACCAGGGTCGGTTGAAACGCCAATGATTGAAGGAAAATACCGACCAGGTGCATTACAACCAGAAGAAGCAGCAAAAATCATCGTCAACGGGATCAGAAAAAGACAAAAAATCATTGAATTCCCATTAATGCAAGTTCTTCTTACTAAAATAGAAAACCTTTTCCCAGTATGGATGTATGATAAATTACCTCTAGATATGCAAAAAGCAGAGGGTTATCCAACTGTTGAAGAAGAGTATGAATTAAAAACATAAAAAAATTCAGTTACAAAAAAAGCTGATGACATATGAACCCGTTTTTAAATCCAATTATAGTAGCTAAAACATTAAAGAGTTTTCTTATAGATCCAAGCAGAACAAAGAGATTAAAACCCGAGCAACTGAAACAGTATCAAGATAAGGCATTTAAAAAAATTGTGAAATATGCATACACTGTTCCAATGTACCATGATATATATAAAAAAGCAGGGGTACATCCTAATGATATAAGAGGCATTAAAGATATTGTAAAACTCCCATTTATCACAAAAAATGATCTAAGAAACAATTTCCCAGATAAAATATTACCTCTAAATTACAACAAAAAAAATGGATTTGTTATTTCAACAGGTGGCACATCGGGAAAATCAGTTTTTCTTTATACCGATATTACTACCATGATTCAGAGCACGGTACCTAGTTCAAGAGAAACCAGGTTTTTTAATTTAAATACGAGAAAATCACGTTTTGCACATATTGGTAATTTTAGTCCATATCGAATTGATTTAGTCTTTGAGGAGAAATTTTACTCTAATATTAAACGGTTTATTTCTATAAATAACATATTGAATTTAGATGTAAATCAACCGATGACAGATATTGTGAAAAAGTTAGATGATTTTAAACCAGATGTTATCATGTCGTATCCTACTATACATCAGAATTTGGCTTTTCTAAAACGAAAAGGTTATGGTAAAAATATCCAACCGAAACTTCTTACTGTCGGTGGATCGATGATAGATGACTATGTTCGAAGATATGTCGAAGATGCTTTTGGTTGTCGATTGCTTAACATATATCCTTCAGTAGAAGCAGGAACTAATATTGCATTTGAATGTTCTGAGGGTACTTGGCATATTCACCCCGATTATTTTTATATCGAGGCCATTGATGAACACAGTAATCTAGTTCCATATGGTAAACGTGGTCAGATAGTAATAACGAGATTGTACGGGCAAGGGACACCGATTGTTCGATATACAGGTATGGAAGACTGGATTAGATTTTTACCGGTTAAAAAATGTAACTGTGGGTTAACAACTCCCGTGATTGAAAGTTTTGAAGGGAGAATGGGAGCTAATATTGTTTTAAGCAATGGAAAAATTTTTCCTTCAGGAGCATTTTGTTTCATAGAGCCTGTTTTAAATAAATTCAATACTTTTAAGGTTAAACAATATCAAATTGTACAAAAAGAAATCGATAAAATAGATATTTTTCTTGTTATCGATGAAGATCTTCGAAATGTAGGTACTTCTGTAAAAGAAATTGCAGAAGAAATAAAACATGTTTATCAGCAAAAGGTAGGACCTGATGTTATAATAACTGTAAAAGAAGTTGATGAAATTAAAAATCCTAAAGATGCGAGTAAACCAGCACCAATTGTCATATCTCAAGTAAAAACTAAAAACGGATATGACATAGGTAATAGTGCACTATAATATTGCGATTTGAGTATAAAAAATTAAATTATTTTCTCTGCCGATATAGATTCTTATCAACAACCGCTTTCATTTTATCTAAATTTTGATATGATAAATTAAGAAAATTTAAAATTTTTTTAATATTTTTTTCAGGATCTAATAAAATATCGTTATAGTAAATATACAATATTTTTGTATCTTTTCTATTATTTATTTTTTTTTTGATCATGTTATTTAATGCGATGAAACTTTTTTTGGTATCTTCCCGGTTTCTATCTTTAATTCCCATCATTTTTTCCATGGAATCCAATACTTCCTCAATGTTTCTTTCACAATAGATAATTTTGTATTTTCCCGGTGGAAGAAATTTTAGACCATAGGCAGTTATTTTAATGAATTTTGCTTTATACTTATCAAATTCAAAATCTCCATTTATAAGTAAATTTATAATCTTTCCACCATTGAGTTCAAAGTATCCTCTTGGGTTATTATCATCTGACTTTCTTGAATTATCGAAGGATATTTCTATATCTCCTGTATATAATATTTGCATTAACATTGATGTTCCAGAACGTTCAAGTCCTGAAACAATATAATTTGTTTTTTCATCTAATTTCATGGTAATCAATGTTTATGAAATACCGATTTCGTAAAATTTTTACTTTCTAATCAAGATAACCCAGCGCTCGAAGTCTGTTTTTTACTTTTTCTTCATCTTCTTTTGTAAATGTTTCTTCGGTTTTTTCTTCCGCGTCTGATAATATTTCTCCCAATATATAGGTCACGTAAGAAGAAATTGAAGTAAATTCTGTTCCCTCAATACGTTTTTTTATTTTTTTGGCCAAAGCTGTTGGAATTTTTACATTAGCATATTCTTTTTCTTTTTTTTCGTTCATCTTTTAACTTCCTCTATTTTATGAATTTTTGATTTCGTTGAATAGTATAATTTCATTAAGTCTAATTTACATTTTTTATTTAAATTTTCCTTAGAGTGGGGTATTATTCGGGTATACATTGAAGGAAAAAAACCAGTAAAAGTGGACCGAATGTTATTATTAATGTAAAAGAGGTAAAAGAAATTAAATCTCCAAAAGGAAAGCCATAACCACTTTTGATTTCGCCTGTTACGATAGATAACGATTATACTTTGGTTGATTAGATTCTATTAGGTAATTTTCTTTACAAACAAATAGAAAATCTTATATATCAATTAGCTACACATATATAATTGTGGTAATTGTTAACAATTAACATGAAAATATTGGATATGAAAATATGTTAATCGTTGGGGGGAGTAAGTAGTGAAGAAGAACAAGACAAAGCATTATTTATTGCACAAGTTGTCTTACTTGAAGATAGAATCAGATTTCTAGCCAGAAAAAAAAGAAAATTAAAAAAATAAGTTTTTTTAGTATTCCCCAGCAAGACTTTTTGTACCGATAAGTGTTTTCGAATCAACTATTCCTTTTAATGCTCTAACCTTCTGGATTACTACCTCGCCAATTTGATCTATATCTGCACATTCTATTTTAACAAGAATGTCATATTCTCCAAAGAGCGGATGTATCTCAGTTATTTCTGGTACATTTTTTAAAGCACTATAAACGCTTTTTTCATGTAAAGGGCTTATTGATAAAAGTGCAAATCCTGTCGCCATGAGAATATGAATGTTGATTGTGTATATTATATTTTTTCTTTTGACTTTTTTAAAGAATTAGTAAAAAATTTAAACCAAATATGCATTATGTTAACAATTAACAGGAGGTTATTTGTCATGGAAGAAAAAAATAAAGATAGATCTGCAATAACAAGCGTTGCAGAAAAAGAACTAGATTTATTATCAAGACATTTGCAAGTAATGACTACAGTAAAGGAACACGGACCAATAGGAATAATAAAACTATCACAAATGACAGGTCAACCACAACATATGATACGTTACTCACTTAGAACTCTTGAAAAAGATGGAATAATAGTACCTTCTCCACATGGAGCAATAGTAACAGATAAAATACATGAAGCACTTGGAACAATAGAAACAACACTGGAAGACTTTACAACAAAAGTTCAAGACCTTAAAAAAAAGATAAAATAAAAAACAACTTCAAAAAAGTGCAGGGGAAGGGATTTGAACTATTAGATATCGAAATTTCTTATTTTTTCCTGCTTTAATAACAGTGTGGATAATCTCTCATCTTAAAATGTAGGCAATACATATCAGTCTATTAAGATGTTGGGAAGTTCACCATCTTGAACCCGTACATAACCACTGCAGTGGAAACTGGCATTATAATTTTCTAAATAATACGATAAGCAATGCGTATAAATAGGATTCATATCCTCTCTAAATAAAGCTCCTGATGACTCACTACTTAAATGGATAACATTTTTTATAACTATCTTCATATACAATTTTGACAAAGCAAAGGAGCAGACGAAAAATGAAAAAATGGTACGAAGAGCTCTTTGAAAACTATGCTCAGAAATATGATAATGAAAGTTTTACGCAGGGAACTCTAGGGGAATGTGATTTTATAGAGAAAGAAATCAATTTTGATAAATCATTAAAGATTCTTGATATCGGATGTGGAACAGGACGTCACTCAATTGAATTGTCAAAAAGAGGCTATGCTGTTACAGGTATAGATTTATCTGATTCACTTCTCGCAAAGGCAAAAGAAAAAGCAGAAGAACAACAGATTACAGTTCATTTCATAAAGCATGATGCACGAAAATTACCTTATAAACACGAATACGATGTTGTGATAATGCTCTGCGACGGAGCTTTTCCATTAATGGAAACTGATGAGATGAACTATGAAATACTTAAAAACGCCACGAAATCATTGAAACAACACGGTAAAATTATTTTTACAACCTTAAATGGTCTTTTTCCTTTGCATCATTCTATAGAAAAATTTTTTGCTTCCAATACAAAAAAAGATGCTGCCACCTATCGGAATAATACTTTTGATTTAATGACCTTTCGATATTATAACGTAACAGAGATTGAAGACGATTTTGGGAATAAAAAAGAACTCCACTGTAATGAGCGGTATTATGTCCCAAGTGAAATAACATGGTTACTAAAGTCGCTGGGATACAAGAAAATTGAAATCTTTGGTGCAAAACTAGGAGCTTTTTCAATGGATGATACACTCACAACTAAGGACTTTGAAATGTTAGTAGTCGCTAAAAAATAGTCGTTCTTCCACATCATAACCCCTTTTATTCTGTAAGCAGTAAACCTAAATCTGTAAAACTTTCAATGAAAAAAACAAAGATTAATTCTAAGAAATTAAAAAATAGTTCTGGAGGGTGATTGTTGGGATTTGAACCCATAATTACCGGTATTATTCAGGGTGATGGATAATGAGTAAATATTATATAATACGATAAACATGTCATTTTTTATCATGTCAATTAATAACATTATTAAATATTTAATGATTTCCACC
>JALHTX010000243.1 GCA_022866015.1 Thermoplasmatota archaeon | reverse complement strand
CCTGCAAGTACTTGCATTCTCACTGCTTTTGCATCAACATCTCCAACGTTTATACCACCCTCATGATAAAATAATATTTGATCTCCTTCTCTATTTGATAAAATAGCAAGATAGTATTCATCAGATTGTTCATGAGGTATAAATGGTTCGACGATGAAATGATCAAGGATGCCTGTCACAGTTCCAATAGTTATTGGTTTGTTCATACGTTCTTTAATCCATTTCTCAGCATCTTTCCAACTAGTATTTAAGAGAAGAAGTTTGTTTTTACCTCTTCTTTTAATCAGTTGGTCTGGCTTTACCACAAGTTTTTCGCTTGTAAGCCATTTGTATTTATTTGGTAGGTTTTTTAAATCAGTCTCTGGTGCAATTGATATGAATTTATCCTCAATAGCATATTTACTAGCAGTATATTCTTTTAACAGACGAGCAATCATTTGTTTACCGTCTGCTTCTCTTATTGCTTTTTGTGCCATATTTTTTCCCTCATTTTTTTATAATTTTTTATTTAGATTTTTTACAATTGCATCAATAAAATCTTCAGTGTATACCTGTTTATTCTTTTTATTGGGTCTAGCTACTCTCAAGAGATCTCCTGTCATTATTCCACTTTCAACTGTTTTAATAGCTGCTTTTTCAAGTTTTTCTGCAAATTTTACAACATCTGGTGTGTTATCAAGTTCCCCACGTTTCTTTAAGGCTCCAGTCCAAGCAAAGATAAGTGCCATTGGGTTTGATGAAGTTTTTTCTCCTTTCAAATATTTATAGTAATGTTTTTGTACTGTTCCATGAGCTGCTTCATATTCGAAGAATCCTCCTGGTGAAACAAGTACTGATGTCATCATTGCAAGACTGCCAAATGCTGAACCAAGCATATCTGACATGACATCCCCGTCATAGTTTTTGCATGCCCATAGCATTCCGCCTTCAGATTTTATAATACGAGCAACTGCATCATCTATAAGTGTGAAGAAATATGTAATCCCTGCATTTTTGAATTTTTCTTCCCAATTTTTCTTAAATTCTTCTTCAAAAATCTGTCTAAAAAGTGCATCATATGTTTTTGATATTGTATCTTTTGTTGAAAACCATAGATCCACTTTTTGATCAAGAGCATAAGTAAAACAGGATTTAGCAAAACTACTAATTGACTGATCTGTATTATGAATACCTTGAAGTACACCTGGTCCCTTAAAATCCTGAACTGTTAATCTAATAGATTGGCCACCTTCTTGAGGTGTGAAAGTTATTTCTCCTTTACCCGGTGCTGGTACACGTATCTCCTTGTTTTTATAAACATCTCCATATGCGTGTCTGCCGATAATTATTGGTTTATTCCAGTTTCTAACTGCGGGAGGAATATTTTTTACCATAATTGGTCCTCTAAAAAGTGTTCCATCAAGTATTGCTCTTATTGTACCATTTGGACTTTTCCATTCTTGCTTAAGGCTATATTCTTGTACCCTTGCTTTGTTTGGGGTAATAGTTGCACATTTAACACCAACACCATGTTTTTTAATTGCATTAGCGGCATCCTTTGTTATCTGGTCATCGGTTTCATCTCTTTTTTTAAGCCCCAGATCATAATATTCAAGTTTCATGTCAAGATATGGAAGCAAAAGCTGATCTTTGACCATCTTCCACATAACTCTTGTCATTTCATCTCCATCGATTTCAACTATTGTGTTTTTAACTTTGATTTTATCTTGTTTTACCATATTTTTTGTCAACTCCATATAAATTTTTTATTTTGATTTTCCTCCCATGAGATTTAAGGTTCCTCCTGCTAGTAAAATCTTTTTTTCTCTATCAGAAAGATCATATTCGACATCAAATGTTTTATTTTTTGTTTTATCTTTAATTGTTATTTTTTCTCCTTTTTTAAGCAATGCAGGTATATTTAATATCTCTAGTTCATCATTCTGATCGATTATTTCATAATCGTTTTCATTTTTGAATTTTAATGGAATTATTCCAAAGTTTACAAGGTTTGCTTTATGTATTCTTTCAAGTGATTTTGCAATAACTGCTTTTACTCCAAGATACATAGGGCATATCGCAGCATGTTCACGAGATGATCCTTGCCCGTAGCTTACTCCACCTACTATTATATTGAATTTACCTGTTTCACGAATTTTTTTTGCTTTTTCATGGAATTTCGGATCAATTATTTCAAAGACAAACTCTGAATATTTTGGAATATTTGAACGATATTTCATCCTTGCTCCTGCAGGTATTATATGATCTGTTGTGATTTTATCTCCAACTTTTATTGTAACAATTCCTTTTATCTCTTCAGGCATTGGTGTGCTTTTAGGTGGTTCACCAATGTTTGGTCCGCGGTATATTTTAATGTTTTTTCCGTCTTTAGGTGGCTGGATAAACATGCTGTCGTCAATGTAGAACTTCTTAGGTATTTTTATTTGCGGATATTTGAACCCTAGTTTTTCAAGATCTCTTGGATCTGTGATTTTTCCAGTAATTACTGCTGCTGCTGCAGTCTCTGGGCTTACTAGGTATACCTGTGCATCTTTTGTACCTGAGCGTCCTTCAAAATTTCTGTTACTTGTTCTTAGTGAAATCGCGCCAGTTTTTGGTGATTGACTATTACCTATGCAAAAACCACATGTGTTTTCTGCAAAACGTACACCAGCTGATAATAGATCTGATAATCCTCCCTCTTTTGTGATGTTTTCAAGTACTTGTTTTGAACCGGGTGCAATTACAAAACTCACATTTGGATGAACTTTTTTACCTTTCATTATCTTTGCAACTGTCATAAGATCTCTATATGATGAATTTGTACAACTTCCAAGACATACCTGGTCAACCTCAATTCCCTCTATTTCTTTTACTTTTTTTATGTTTCCGGGGCTGTGTGGCGTAGCTGCAAGTGGTTCAAGCTCGCTTAGGTTTATTTCAACTGTTTTATCATAAATGGCATCTTCGTCTGCTTTTATTTCAACCCAGTCTTTTTCTCTTCCTTGTGCTTTTAAGAATTCTTTTGTCTTTTCATCACTTGGGAAAACACTTGTTGTAACACCACATTCTGCACCCATGTTTGTAATTGTTGCTCTTTCTGGTACAGAAAGTGTTTTTACACCAGGACCTGCATATTCAAATACAGTTCCAACGTTACCTTTTGTTGTAAATATTTCAAGTACTTTGAGGATTACATCTTTTGCAGATACCCATGGTTTAAGTTTTCCTGTTAAATTGATTTTTGTTATTTTTGGGTAAGTCATATAAAATGGTCCACCCGCCATTGCAACTGCTACATCAAGGCCACCGGCACCAATTGCTATCATTCCAACTCCGCCACCTGTTGGTGTGTGCGAGTCAGAACCAAGTAATGTTTTACCCGGCTTTCCAAAGCGTTCTAGGTGTACTTGGTGGCATATTCCGTTTCCTGCACGAGAGTAAACAATACCATATTTTGCAGCGACACTTTGTAGGTATTTATGGTCATCTGCATTTTCAAAACCAACTTGTACAGTATTGTGATCAACGTAACTGATAGATAATTCTGTTTTGACTTTTAGGACATTCATTGCTTCAAATTGTAGGTATGCCATTGTTCCTGTTGCGTCTTGTGTTAAAGGTTGATCTATTTTTATACCTACTTCTGTACCTTTTTCAGGTTTTCCTTCTACAATATGCTTGTTTAAAATTTTTTCCGTTATTGTAAATCCCATATTTTACCAACTCACTTTTCTTTTGATTTTTCTTGAGGAATAACAAATTATTTAATAAATCTTTTGTATAATAATTCTACAAATTATGAAATCAAATAATATTTTATGGTAAAAATGTCACTTTTTGCAATTTAATATGCTCTTTTTTACATTTTTTTGTTTTAATTTTGCGAATTTGAGAAAAATATATATTAGGTTTTTCTATTTCCCCTGGCTGTGAAAAAAACTATTTTAACAAAAAAAGAACAAAAAGTACTCTATGGAATAACAAAATATCCACAAATTAATGATAGTGAACTATCTGATATAATAAACGTAAAACTGTCAACACTTACATCAATTAAAAAAAGACTTTACAATCAAGGATACTATAGGACGCTAACAGTGCCACTACTAAATAGGTTAGGTGCTGAACTTCTAGCAGTTATATATACTACTTTTAACCCAGTAATACCCCTGGATGAACGTGTTAAGAAAACTAAATCAACTATTGAAGTTTTTGAAGAAATATTTTTTTCAGTAGGTGAACAAGAAAAAGGTTTCTCAATAAGTCTTTCAAAGAATTACACAAACATCGGAAGAATCAATGAAATTCGTACAGAAACTTTTGGAAAAGTAGGTCTTTTAGAAAATGATTATCCTAATGAGATTATTTTTCCTTTTCAAATAAGTCACATACACAGATTTTTTGATTTCGCTCGTGTTTTAAAAAATCTTTTTTCAATCCAAGATATCGATTATAAAAATAATTACCAAGAGTGGTTCAAAGATATAGGAAAAATACCTTTAACTGAAAAAGAAAAAAAGGTTTATGTAGAACTAGTTAAAAACACTCAGGCTACTACTCAACAAATTGGTGATAAAGTTAGTCTTTCACGTCATACTGTTTCAAGAATGAAAAAAAGTTTTTATGATGAAAATCTTCTCAAAAAAATTACCCTTCCTAGTTTAAACCACTTAGGATTTGAAATACTTGCCTTTTATCCAATTAAATTTAATCCCAGCAAATCACCCAAAAAAGAAGATATCGAAGCTCTTGATACATATTCAACAGTTTTTCTTGCTCGTAGACAGTTTTAAACTGTGATTATCTCAGCTTATCCTACATATCAAGATTACAAAGAAGATAAAATGAATAAAATACGTTATCTAAAGGAAAATAATCTTATTTTATATTCTCCACTTGTTGGCAGATATATGCTTGAAAAAATGACGGTGATTAAAGATTTTGATTTTGCACCTATCTCAAATAAAATCTTATCCAATAACACTATTTATATAATTATATTCTATAATAAATATGGAGAAAATATACAAAAAATACTTATACTTAAATAGTTATTCGAGCAACCCGTTTAAGGTTTATTTTAGCCTTAATTTAAGCCTTTGAAAATGATGGCAGGCTCTTTAAAAAAAGAAACTAGAGATATAATAAAAAATAGATTAGGGGTGAAAAAACATGCCTGAAGAAGAATCAATTCCGGTTTTTAAACCGCGTAACGATTTTAGCTCAAAAGCATACATTAAAAACATGGATGAATACAAAAAAATGTATGAAGAATCCATAAAAAACCCTGATAAATTCTGGGGCAAACTTGCTGAAGAGCATGTAAGCTGGTACAAAAAATGGAACAAAGTACAAGAATATGATTTTAAAAAAGGGACAATAAAATGGTTTGAAGGAGCAAAACTAAATGTTTCATATAATTGTCTTGATCGTCATGTTGAAAACGGTCATGGTGATGATATTGCAGTTATCTGGGAGGGAAATGAACCAACCCTAGATAAGAAATTTACATATAAACAACTTCTTTCTGAGGTTCAGAAATTTGCAAACGTATTAAAATCCAAAGGTGTAAAAAAAGGGGATCGTGTTTGTATTTATTTACAGATGATACCTGAGCTTGCAATATCAATGCTTGCATGTGCGCGTATTGGTGCGATTCATTCTATTGTTTTTGGTGGTTTTTCAGCTGAATCACTTCGTGATAGGATTAATGATTCAAAGTGTAAAATGTTAATTACTCAGGATCAAGGACTACGTGGAGGAAAACCACTTCCAATGAAAGTAACAGCTGATAAAGCAGTAGAAAGCTGTCCTTCAATTGAATCTGTTATTGTTGTTAAACGTTTCGGTGAAAATGTTGACTGGTCTGGTAAAGACTACTGGTGGCATGAAGAAATGAAAAAAGCAAAACCAACTTGTCCACCAGAGAAAATGGATGCAGAAGACCCATTATTTATTTTATATACATCTGGTTCAACTGGTAAACCAAAAGGGGTATTACATACAACTGGAGGGTACCTTGTTTTTGTTGCTGTATCTCATAAATATATTTTTGATTATCATGAAGGGGAGGTATACTGGTGTACAGCTGATATTGG
>JALHTX010000242.1 GCA_022866015.1 Thermoplasmatota archaeon | reverse complement strand
TAGTAATAACCTATTATATGAACCGTAATCTGTTTTTCTTCATCGTGGTAGCCAAACTGATAAGGTGGTCTTACTTGGAGTATAACAGTCTTTTTTGAGTTTCCTCCAACTGCTGCAGATGAGATTTTAACCTGCGAAATAATACTTGCAGTCCAGCCAGCTGGAACCTCAGTAAGATCAAACACAAATTGAGTTTCAGCGTTTCCTTTATTTTCTAGATCGATTTTAAATTCAGCTATGTCACCAGGTGCAACCTCTTTTTGTGTTTCTTGCGGTACTGCATCAATTATTGGAACATATGCTGCGCTAACAGCAACAATCTTAGTTACTGTGATATCTTCTACTCTATATGGAAAAGCAGGTTGAACAGATGCTGTCAAGATTAAAGGTATATCGACCTGAGCTAATAAAGGAGCATTTTCCAAAAATGTTACTCTCATGCTAATTGGAACTTCACTACTTTTTTGTTCATGACTAATTGGAATAAAGATATCCTGAGTCAACAAGTAAACATTACAATAAGCTGGGTGTTCTCCTAAACTAACGCTGATATGAGCATCACCTGCATTATCTAAACGAGGCGCTGCTATTTGAGCGAGAAGACCGTTTATTTGATAAAATACAGTTACTTTCACAACCTTTCCCATAGGATCTGCAGGTATGATTCCAGCAGTATCTTCAGGATTGTCAATATTGATACTTAAAACAGGATTGAATGTGAATATTCCTAGGTTCAAACCTTGTGCAGAGCTTAATGGAACCATAGTTGCAAATAAACCTATAAGAATGACTCCAATTACTATTGAAGTTTTAACAGTTTTAAGGTTTTTTATCATTTTTTATCACCATTTTTTTAATATTTTCAATATATATTTACATTTCCTTATATATAAAGATTGTTGTACATCTTCTTTTTGATTACAACAGCCTATATATCTTATTAAATAATATATATAACTTTCATTATATAAAATACTTTCCTAAAAATCATATATATTTTTATATTAAAGCTAAATAATAAAAAAATAAGTTTATAAAAAGATAAGAAAATTATTTAATAACATCAATTTCTGGAGTTTCTTTTTCTTCTTTGGTTTTTTCCTCTTTTTTCTTCTTATTAGCAGCAACCTTATCGGGGAAATAACTCAAAATTATTATATCTCCAACAGAATTAACCCACCTATATGGTATGGCAACATCTACAGTTCCCTCTACAATAGCAGGGTTGGTATTAGTAACAAGTAAGCTGCTAACTTTTTTTTCATCCATATCTAGAAAAATATTCCTAACATGACCAACATATTTTCCCTGTCGAGTATAAACCGGCAACTTCAGAAAAGATGTAACTTCCTCTGAGCTTATTTTAGCGTCCTTATTTGTCATAACACCAAAATGCATTTACTTATATTAAAATTTAGTGTTTTATTATTTAAAGATATAAATTCAAATTAACAAAATTAATCCTATCTAAACAATTATAACAAAATATGAAGAAAAAACCTTTTGTTTATTAAAATGTGATGATAAAAAATAAAATAAGCGAAATCTTTTTTGACTATATCTGATTTCATGTTGTTAAAATGAATAATAAAAAACAAGATAAAATACTTAAAAAACTTAAAAAATATCATGAAAAAGATTTCTCTTTTTCAAAAGGACAGATCCTTGGCTCCATGTGTACACAACCAATACCTATAGCAAAAAAAGCATATAACATGTTTCTTGAAACAAATATAGGGGATCCAAAGCTATTCCCAGGTTCAAAAGAAATAGAGAAAAAATATCTTTTTTTCCTAAAAAAACTACTAAATGCTCCGGAAAAAAGCCAAGGGATTATAGGAAGTGGAGGAACAGAAAGCAATATTTCTGCAGTTTGGCTTGCAAAAAGACTAAATCCTTCTAAAAAAGAACTTATACTTCCTGAAAGTGCACATTTTTCTTTTAAAAAAATAGCATCAATTATGGATGTGACACTAGTATATGTTAAACTTAATAAAAACTATCAAATGGATATAAAAGAAGCAAAGAAAAAAATTAATTCTAAAACATTGGGGGTCATTGGAATTGCAGGTACAACAGAGCTAGGCGTAATCGATCCTATACCTGAACTTTCAGATATATGTCAAAAAGAAAACATTTTTTTGCATGTTGATGCAGCTTTTGGAGGATACATCATTCCTTCTCTAAAAAAATTAGGATACAAAGTTCCTGATTTTGATTTTAAAAACCCTGGTGTTTGCAGCATTACAATTGATGCACATAAAATGGGATGCTCTGCAATACCACTAGGTTCTCTTATGATTAAAAATAG
>JALHTX010000241.1 GCA_022866015.1 Thermoplasmatota archaeon | reverse complement strand
TTTAAGAAATGCGCTTTTTGGGTGGTCATCGGACTATAAAAACGGCTTACTGAACGATGTATCAGACGCCTCTTGCACGGTAATCTTTAAAAAATAGAGGTCAAAGATGTTCACTCAAGGCTTCATTTCGGGATGAAGCTGGACTGATACTCATCTTTTTTTTTAGATAAAATCATAAAAAAGTAAACAGCAATATTGTTTATTCTTAGATGAATCTTATATGCAACAAAATTAAAAAAAAACAGGTTAAAAACAACAAATTGTTAAACTGATTTCATTTACAAAAAAAGAAAAAAAGAGAAAGAGCTTGGTTCTTTAGTTATAGTAATATTGGTTTAATATTTTTTCAAAGATAGGAAAATGATAGATTAGTTTCTGGATGAGTTGTTGTATAAATGTGTTTATGTATGTTTTATTTTTTGGTGTTGTAAGTGATACTAGTATTGTTTCTTTATCATTGCTGTCATGTCTGTTTGTAATTTCTATATTACCTGTAAAGGTTTTCTTTTTTTCATTTGGTGTTTTAACAGATACCTGAACAGTAATTATTCCATCTCCGGGGGTGAGATCCTCACCACTTTTAGGAGTAAATGTCCAATCACCCCAACCAGGATAACTTGTAATATTCCAATCTAGCAATGTGCCAGGATCACCAATATTTTTAATTGTAAGAGAACCAGTTTTTGTCGAACCTGGTGTTACATCTTTCCAATTAATACTTCCGTTACATTCCAAATTTGGCTTAGTAATGTATTCATATGCCCCTATATCTACAGCAGTACCTTGAGGTCTTAGATTACCATCATAATCCTCAGATGGTGCATCTGTACTACTCCCAGCATCTATTGCGGTTGAGGTCGATTGGAGATGATAATCATCTTTAGAAGGATTCACCCATTTAGGATTACCAGTTAAATAAGATGTTCCGTAAGCAATAATACTAGGATAAGGTGTTCCCGAGAAAAAATTGTGGTCAATAGTTAATTGATCCATAGGCTGTTTATCATCTGATATAGCAATAGAATAATCATCTCCTTTAAGAATATTATTTCTTATAACCACATTTCTCATATAAGTTTGTGTGGTAATGGGATTTATTTTAAATGCACTATTACCCACATTACATACATTATTTATGAAATATACATTCTTTGGCCCTGTCGAACAACCCCCCTCCGTCATCTCATCTATAAGTTGAAATCCATGAACATCACTCGCAAAAATATTATTAAATATGTAAAAGTTTTCAATTAATCCACATGTTTCCATACCAATACTTATACTGTTTCCCGTACCATGGCAATAGTTCCCATATACCCAGAAATCGTGTGCATATCCACCATAACTAGCACCAATATAAATACTAACATCAGGAGTTGCTAAATTATTATATGCGATTGTACAATAATTACAATTATACTTACAGCATATTCCTTCTTTAATACAACTAGATGTAAGTGTATTGCCCTTTATCTCAGAATATGATACCCCACTAAATGTCAATGCTTCTTGGTCTGGGTGGGGTAGGTTATTATTTGCTAATGCTATATGATTATTAAGAACCTTTATATAAGTACAATATTTCTGGGGACTAATACCCTCTCCAAAGCATACTCTTATACCAGATTTTTTTGTATTATAAGTCTGACAATTTTGAACTGTAACATTACTACTCCTAAGAACACCTATACCAGAAGCAGAAGAATCTTGAACTTTGAATCCATCAATTATAATGTATGAAGCATCACTAACTTGTAACATACCCCCAGCCCAGTAAGTAGGACTTAATCCAGTTCCATCTACAATTGGTAATTCACTTGTATAGTTTTTAAACGTAATCCACTTACTAGATGTACCAGAGCGAGTCATAACTGCCTTTTCATTGTATCTTCCCCCTCGCACATATACAGTATCACCGGGATTTACAACATTAC
>JALHTX010000240.1 GCA_022866015.1 Thermoplasmatota archaeon | reverse complement strand
TTTAAGAAATGCGCTTTTTGGGTGGTCATCGGACTATAAAAACGGCTTACTGAACGATGTATCAGACGCCTCTTGCACGGTAATCTTTAAAAAATAGAGGTCAAAGATGTTCACTCAAGGCTTCATTTCGGGATGAAGCTGTATTTAATTAATTTAAGTACTGCAAATAACTTTTTTAGACTAAAAAAAGGTTTAAACTTGCAAGCTGTTATTCTGAGTTTTTAAGTGAAGGTTTTTTTTAATTTTAAATTTATAATTTAGAAATATAATTAATGATAATAAACTAATAGAATGTATAATGGAACTTGAAGATAAAATCGTCTTAGATCTATTTTTTTTATAGATTAATTTTAGAACTCCTTTTTTGTAATAATAACATATATTAATATTTATATATATTTTTGTATTTTCATTTTCATGTAGAAATAATATTTTTTTTTAAAAATGTTTAAATTTTTTTTTATTTATCTATAGCAGATGCATATACAGGTGTATAATTAGGTAAATTTGTAGGTTTTTATTCATTAATAAATAGTTTTATTAAGTATGATTGTAATCCATACGCTAAGGTGCTAGGCGAGAAGAAAATAATAGATATACATTATTGAAGAGTGGATAAACACTTAATGATAAAATAATAATAGTTTAATCCTTTTATCTACAGCATTATATTGAAAAAAATTTAATCTCCTTCTAGTATGGGGGTAGATTCATTTAATGAAAATAAAAATAAAACATAAAAATAAAATCAGGGAAGAAAAAGTAAAAGATATCGATGATATTACAAAAACGGTTGATGATCTTATTTGTAAAAAGGAACAGGAAAAGTTATCAAAAAGTAAAGATTAAGACTTAGATAAAAAGGATTGAGATAAATAAACTAATGATATTAAAACTTATAAGAAAGAAGATAAATCAGAAAAAGAAATCATTGATTCTCATAATATAGAAGATGTAAATCTTTCAGATGTAGATATTGAGGATCTTGTTTTAAAGGTAACTAAAGGTGACTTAATATATGAACGTACAGGTTTTGGCTGGAAGGGTCTTGGATCACGTCGAATTATTTTTGATAAGAAAATAAAAGAAAATATTTATGAGGTAATAGAACCAGAGCTTTCGGATGAGGAAAAAGAAATTAAAAAGAAATTAACATATTATTTTAGGACTCGTACTGACTCTGTTGATGTTTCTGGTATGGATAAGAAACAAAAAGAAAAATATCTGGAAGAGTCATTAGATAAAATAATTGCTGAGAATCATATAAAGCTTGATGCTGAAAGTAAGGCATGCTTACAAAATAGTTCAACCAATTCTGTGCTATTTTTAATTATATATTAAGTTCCAATAGAACAGTTTTATCCTATGTTTCAATATGAAAAACAATTGTTCTATAGCATTACGTACTCTAAAAGTTATATACTCGCAATTTACATTTAATCTTTTAAGTACTTGCTTATACCAAGGACTACCATCAACTAAAATCTTTGGTTGATAAGTGCATCTACCTAGAACATTTTTTAAGAAGCTATATGCTTCTATTGATATATGACCTTTAGTAATCCAAACACCTATGATCTCCCAATTTTTTTATCTATTGCTAACCATAATATATACAAACATCTATTAATATTTAGTTTAGTTTCATTTACTGCAATGGTTTCTTGGTAGCATTTTCTAATTGAAAAAATGAAATCAGTTTTGTGATACCATTTGCGAATACTTACATAGCTTATATTTTCAAAATTAAAAAGTATTGTTCTACATTTTCTAAGTGTCAAGCTGTAATGATACATCAGTATACCAAGTGTAGGAGTTATTGTTTATTTTAGATTTCTAACAAAAATATTTTTACTATTTAAAAATTCCTCTAATCGTGGTAGCATCCCATTCATATTTTTTCACTAAAAAAATGTAAACGAATTTCATTATATATTATTTCTTAAGTTTACAAGTATAATATAATAGTAATATTATTCACTATAATATAATTTAATTTCTTCCTATATAGATATATATTATAATTTTATAATTTAATTTTTATTATAAGATATATAATATATAATCAAGATTCCTTTTATATAATACTTATTGTATTATTATTAAATTTTTTTTTCTATTCTATTATAACTAATTAAAGACCTCTAATAAAATTTTATATAATTTGTAATTTGATTATTGAGGACTTTGAATAACCTTCTTGTATTTGGCTTTTGCTGTTTTCAACCATGAAAACAGCCCAGGATTACTGTTTTCGCTAATGTTTTACCTATATTTTGTTGTTTTTCCTTCAGATTTTC
>JALHTX010000239.1 GCA_022866015.1 Thermoplasmatota archaeon | reverse complement strand
TATTCTTAACCTCACCATCTACCCAATCTGCAAGATATATGATAAGATTAATGTTGATTATTTGATTATTTTTCATATAAATATGTGTTGTTTTTAAAAATAATTTATCAATTGATATTGTTATTCCAAGTTCTTCTTTTATTTCACGAATTACGCATTCCTCATAAGTTTCATTAGGTTCAACCTTTCCTCCTGGAAATTCCCATTTATTAGGTTCTAAAAAACTATCTTTTTTTCGCCGTGCAATCAATATTTTATTATGTTTTCGTATTATTGCTGCGGTAGCGAATTTTTCTTCTATATTTCTTTTCTTTATTCTATTCAAACGACTGTTCTCATCAAAAATTTCTCCTTTAGATTTGATAGTGGTTATTCCTCTCTCATCTCTTGGAATTTGCATATTTTTTCTTTCCGTATATTCACCTCTAATAATCATAATTAATTTCTAGTTGTACAAACTTTTTAAAAAAGTTTATCTATATCTGATAAATTTCTTGAAAGAAAGCAAAAATTAAATGCAAAAATAATTGATTGAAAATATCAAATTTTATTCAATGAACTTATATTTTCTTCCAATAGAAAACAACCATTTTAATTGGATTAAAACGCGGGAAACGCGGATAGGACAAATGAACTCTAACCGAAGGACTCTTATTATAATGTCCGTATTATTAATGGTTTTAACGTGTATTTTCCATTATTTAAACAATGTCAAAGTATATCACCTCGGTCAATTTATCACTTAAAACAATAAAATATGATTAACATGGGGTCTCAAAAAGAGAAGTCTTGGAGGATAGTTAGACTCATGTTTACTAGTAAAAAATTAAGTTTTTCTCCTGTTGATATAGGGGAGATAATAGCTTAGAACCATGTTTGTTATACTAAAACCCCAACAGGTTTACTCTATTTTTTTATCCTGTTGGTTAATTTTCGTCAAATGACGTTTTATATTTAAAATATATTAAATATATATAAAATATTGAAAATGTGGGGAATTGGAGGAAGAAAAAAATATGAAAAAGTTAATTGTTTTTAGTTCTTTAGTAATATGTTTATTAATGCTTTTGATTCCTTGTTCATCTGCAATAGAATTTCAACTATCAAATAAAACAGATACAAGCAAATCAAATAATTTCTATAATGACTCTGTTGAATCAAATGAAAATAGTAAAATAACATATGATAAAAAATCAACTCATATTATAGTTCCTGGTGATGGAAATAAAGAATATTATGCGATAATTGCTGGGTGTACTGAATACAAAGATAGTAGTCATAATCTCCCACCTTTTGGTAAACCATTTCCAGAATCCACGATGAAATATGTATACGATGTTTTAATAAACGCATCGAATTGGGATGAAGAAAATATTGTTTTATTATTAAATGAAAAAGCAACTAAACAAAATATTCTTGATTCTTTTACGGATATGGGAAAAATTATAGATGGTGATGATGTCTTCTTTTTTTCATGGACGGGGCATGGTACTCAAGTTGTGGATATAGATGGTGATGATGGTGATGGAACTGATGAAGCTATTTGTCCATATGATGTAGAGGTTAAATGGGATACAATTGCAAATATTATAACTGATGATGAACTTGATTCTTATTTTTCATTGATAGGTGCTGAAGGATTATTTATTATGTTTGAATCCTGTATGAGTGGAGGACTAGTTGATAATGAAACTCAACATAATTATTCTTTTGTGGATGTAAATGAAGATAGACGAGTTGTGGTAATGTCATCACCGCCTGATAAAAAGTCTTTCCTTATGTATAATATTGGATGGCCGATGTTAATGCTTTATGGTATAGCTTTCTCTAATGATTCTTGTGATATTGACCATAATGGTTGGATTTCTGCTTCGGTTAGCATATCCTCGCTAGACTTGTAAACGTAATTATTACTGAGTTTTAGCCATTCAACACAGTCAGGATAGGTCTTTCCACCATTGAGCCATTTGTAAAATTTCTTTAGAATAATTTTATCCATGTCCAGTGTGCTTGCTTTAACTTTTCGTGATGCTAGATACGCCTCGACATCCTTTCTAGTTACATCACTAAAATTCTTTTTAGTTCTAGTAATAAATCGCATCAATAATATAGTTTGATTATAACGTGTGCATTCAGTTACTTTATTAGCACGATTAAATAGGTCAAAGTCCATCAACGTTTTAACGTTATTTTCTTTCAATTGATTTTTCTTTTTTAGAATTATAGTATCCACTAATCCAATTATTTTTTTCTCCATATAAACCAATATATTTTTCCTAATAGTAATACTTTATGCCTCCTTTGAGTTATAAGGAGGTTTTCCTGGCTAAAAGAGTGGGTTTGAACTCCTTAAATAACCTGTAAACTCGTGGGCTTCATAAGTTTTCTGTTTCCAATGATACTCCTATAAAATCAACTTTATTTAACTAGTATTCAGATTTTATTTTTTTAAAAATTTATATAGGAAAGGATTTGAACATTGGCTTTATTAATCAATAATTGTTATAAAACTGTTGAGGTTAGGAGAGAAAAATGTCATGGATTCCTGCTTTTGAACTTGGCATATGGAACGCATGGATTTTTATGATTTGGCAGATAATTATACCAATTTTATTAGTATTCATAGTTAAAGAAAAAACAATATTAAAAAAACTTAGTACTTCTGTCCCGGTGAAGTTTGAAAAAACATCAAATATACTATCGATGGTTATACTTATTGTTGCTTTTATCTACTCAATTTTTCTTCCGTTGCAACTGAATACACTATGGCTTTATTTAGGAGTATTGATTTTTTTATTTGGGTTGATTATTGATGTAATGGCGCTCTATACTTTTAGAGAAGCGAAACCTGATGGACCTTTTACAACTGGACCATATCGGTACTCAAGACACCCTGTTTATTTTGGATTCTTTTTGATGTATATTAGTATATCATTAATGACTTTGTCTTGGATTTTTTTGGTTATTACAATTATATTTGGAATACATTTTCTGATTGTCGCACCAGCAGAAGAGCGTTATTGTCTACAAACATATGGTAAGGAATACAAAGAATATATGGAACGAACACCTAGATACATAGGTTTATCTAAATCAAAGAAATAGATATTCAGTATGTTTTTAAGGAAGGAATTGTTATTTAAACTTAGATTGAGGAGTAAAAAATATGGTTGAGGTAAAACAAATTTCTAACGAAAAGAAGTACGACGCCATCCTTAATTATATGAAACTTACTGAGAGCTATGTCGTACCTCTCGTCAGAGAAAACCTTGGTGAGCAGAAGGTAGAGGAGCTAAAGAAAATATGGCGAGAACAGCAAAAACAAATCTCTGAAGACGCTTCAAGTGAAGAAAAATATGAAACAGCTTTTAGTAACTGGCTACGAAAATGGGAAAATTCCTATGATTTTGTTCGTAAAAATCTGGGTGAGAAGGGTACTGAGAAGTTTAAACGTTTAGCTATCGAGGCGATAAAGAAAGACATCCCTAGTCCTGCTGTATATTTCCTTGGAATCATGAAGGTTATTTCACCGAAATCAGCATTTAAAGCGATTGCCAAGCAGATAATAAATCAGACTCAAGTATTCACTCCTTTTTCGGTGATTGAGCTTACTAACAATAGGTTAGTGTTGGATATCCCACATTGTAAGGTATTAGAGCATCCCTGCGGTGAAAACTTCTGTGCAGTTGGTTGCCAGGAAATTAGTACAGCTCCACTCAGAGAATTATTAAAGGTAAACATGACGATGAATCGTCAGGGAGAAAACTGCAGAGCTACGTGTATACCGTTATAGATTATTCTTTGACCATTTTCCGTAATCCAGAATAAAAACAATGGTTTACTATGGATATGTTTTTAATGCAGGGGAAGGGATTTGAACATTCATTTTTTTCTGATGTGATATAGTCATCATTTTTGGGTACGATGCTACCTTTTTTCAGCTTCCAGTATAATGCGACATTTTTAGAATTTTTCTAAAGGAGAAAAAATGATGGTATGCTCCCGTCGGGAAGGGAACACGAATTTATCAGTAAACATGGGCAAATAAATTTATATCATTAATTTAGATCGATTTCAACATCTACTTACTAAAACACTTCTTTTTTTCTTTTTTTAATTAATAGATTGAAAATGCTTGACGTAATTTTCCCTTTCTATCATATCGGGGATTAAAGATTTCCCGTTTTGAAAACTTTATTTTTTCATCATACATCACCCTATCCTTTTTAAATTACAAAACAAAAGGCGTTCAGCACCTGGAAGCCACTGCATCATCAGGTGGCTTCCAGCATGTCTGCTAG
>JALHTX010000238.1 GCA_022866015.1 Thermoplasmatota archaeon | reverse complement strand
TTGATTATGAATTTATTTTATTTGATCATAGAGAATTTTTAGGGCGGATAATTAAGGATGCATGGACATTAGACAAGCTTTATTGGAAAAAAGATAAAAAACTTTTAAAAACTTATTATGAGCTAAAAAAAATAATTCAAGAAACAAAGGCAGATATTCTATGTGTTGGAGCCGATAATGTATACCATCCAGAATTTATTAAAAGTTTAGATGTGTATACTGTCCTCCAATCAACAGATGATCCGAATTCATCATATTTGCGTACCGTCCCATACATATGGGCTTTTGATCATATCTCCTGCGTTAACGTATGCTATCACAGAGATATGCCAGTTAAAATGACAGATAAACTTCTTGAATGGGGAGCAAAACAAGTATCTTGGTTTCCCATGGGAGTAGAAGAATCACTTTATGACCCTAAATTAAAAGAAAGAGATATTTTAAATAAAGATAGAAAAATTGATATTTTGTATGTCGGTGCTCCCTATAGAGAAAAAAATTCAGATTTGATAAAACTTAAAAAAGCCTTTGGGAGAAAATTTAAATTATTTGGGCCATGGGGGTCAAAACTTTTCGTGTATTATCTTCTGCATGGAAAATGGAAGTGGGTAAATCCATTGCCTCAAAATCTATTTGTTGATACATATCAAGATACTAAGATTGGTATCAATTTACATCAAAGTGGAGAACTTGGAAACGGCCGTTTATATCAATTACCGATAAATGGCGTTATGCAAGTTTGTGATTGTTCCAATATATTACATGAAGTTTTTGAACCAGGAAAAGAAATTGTAGGATTTAATTCGATTGATGAATCTATAGAATTAATTAAATATTATCTCGAACATGATGATGAAAGAAAAAAGATTGCAGTTGCGGGTTTTAAAAGAGCAAAAAAGAATTATTTAAAATTGACCGTGTACCAAAATCTCCTTAAAGAAATTAAAAGAGGGATGTTAAACAAGGGGATAAAACAGTCGAAAGACGGGAGTAAAATAAAAAAATAAAGGTTCATCATTTTTAACTAAAGTTCCTTTTTCAATAAGGAAATATATTTTTAAAAAAATGAAGATTATAATAAAACTATATTATAAGCTTTCAGATTCTTATTGAAAACGTTTGAAAAATAGGAGATCAAAGAATTAATATGTCTCTCCAGAAAAAATCAATCCACGATTCAATGAAATTATTTTCTGCACAGGCAATAACAATCATATTTGGAATAATTTATTTATTTATTACAACCCTCCTTTTTTCAAAAGTTGATATGGCAGCATTACCTGTATTTAATATTCTTGTCGGTCTTTGTTCCATGGTTACTGGATTCGGTCTTTCGACGACATGCTTACAAAAAGCTCCCGAGTTCTTTGCTAGGGGTGACAAAAAAAGGGGAAGTTCACTGATAAAAATTTCTATAGTTATCCCCCTACTATTCTCTTTTTTATTTGCATTTATGATATTTATTCTATCTGATCAAATTTCAATATTATTTTTCAAAACACCAGGTTATTCGAATTTAATAAAAATAATGTCAATAGGTATTATACCCTTTAAATTGAATGAAAGTCTTCTTTTAGCGACCCAGGCTACAGATAAATTTGGAAAACTGAGCATTATCCGGAGTATAAATGGAATTATAATACCGGTAATATCTATTTCTTTGTTTAGTATCACAGGAATTCAAGGTTATATCATTGGATTTATAGTAGGACAATTGCTTTCATCACTAATAGTAATATTTTTTATTCGAGAGTTTTTATTAGGAGGGTCTGCATTTTTTTCATTAAGAGAAACAATGTCGTATTCTGTTCCTTATTATGGTGAAGGATATGTACGCTATGGAATGGATGCAGATCAATTCCTTGTTGGTATTTTTCTCTCTCCTGAAATTTTAGCGACATATTATATTGCAAAAACATTTTTTAATTATATATCACAATACATCTCAACTTTGTTAGATCCTATTATACCTAAAATATCTATATTAAAATCGCGAGGGGAACCATCATTACAAAAAGCATTTACTATGGTTTCGCGTTATTTTTCCTTAACATTTATTCCAGTATGCTTTTTAATCGCTACTTTATCATATCCATTACTTCAAATCTTTGGAAACGGAAAATATATTGATGCTGCATCGGTATTGGTAATATTTTCCATATCTGGAATTTTTTACGGATTCTATTCTATATATGGAAATAATGTTTATATATTAGGGAAACCGTTTTATAGACTGAGCCAAGGAATTGTATATGCTGGATTAAATATTATTATTGCGTTAGCGTTAGTTGGTCCTTTGGGAATAATTGGATGTGCATTTGCAAGATTTTTATCTTTATTTTTTGCAATGTTGTTCTCCATGTATTTACTTAAGAAAATTATACAAACCAAATTTGATGTTTCTGCCCTAAAAATAGCTATAATCGCCTCTATTGTAATGAGTGGAATCATTTTATTGGGGCAAATTATCAATCATAATATCATTGTTATATCAATCTACGCGATAATTGGTTGTATTGTGTATATTATAATAATTTGCAGAAATTTGGAAATAAAAGATATCTATCTATTAAAAGAGGTTCTACCAAAAAAATTTTCATCTGCTATTAATGTTATTGATATTTTTAGAAAGAAAAAACCAACTTTAGATTCAACAAATAGTTAGTATATTTCATCCAAAGTGAAAATTGACATCCTATCAAGTTTAATAAGATTCAATACATATCATTGTATTGAAATTGATTAATGGAGTTATATGCAGAAAAAATTACAAAATGATAACAAACCTAAAATTTGTATTGTTCTTTTTACACCATATCCCGCGATAGGTGGATTCGAAAACATTGTTTATGAACTAGTAAATTCACTATCAAAAAAAATTTTTATTCAAGTCGTATGCACGAATATAGGAATACAAAAGGATATTCCTGATAATGTAAAAATATATCCAATTCTCAAACCTTTTAAGGTGAGATATATCGGTTTTCTAATTGGTATTTTCTTAAATTCAATTATATTTTATTATTTTCTGAAAACAGAAAAACCAGATATTATTCATACTCATCCTTCATTTCCAAATGGCTTTATTTCCCTTCCAGCTAAATTATTAGGTCTGCCTATAATTTGTACATCTCATGGTGTCGATATCCAAATACAAAGAAACATCAATTATGGAGCCAGACAAAATAAATTTGTAGCAATCCTCGTAAATTTAACTCTCAAATATTCCTCTTTACATACGTTAGTTAGTAAATCAATGATCAAAGATGCAATAGAAGCGGGATCTAAAACATCAAAAATACGTATTATTTACAATGGCATTAATCTACACAAAATTCCATCTAAAAGAAAAACTAATATTTTTCAAAAATATCATCTAAATAGTAATGATTTTATTATTTTATATCTTGGAAGACTTCATCCAAAAAAATGTCCGCAGGATCTTCTAATAGCTCATTCGGAAACACTATCAAGGGTGCCTAATGCAAAATTAGTATATGCTGGAAAAGGTGAAGAAGAATCAAAATTGAGAACATTAGCCTCCAATTTACACACAATCGATAAGATTATTTTTACAGGTTTTGTTTCAGAAGAAGAAAAATGGGACTTACTAAAGAGTTGCGATATTTTTGTTTTGCCTTCTGAATTGGAGGGTCATCCTATTACAATTATAGAAGCAATGGCTTGCAGCAAACCCGTAATTGCTACAAATTTAGGACCTTTTCCAGAAATAATAAGAGATGGAGAAACAGGACTATTAGTTCCATTACACGATCCAAATATCTTGGCAGACGCAATAACTAAACTGGCTTTAGACAGAACTCTAAGAGAAAACATGGGAAAGTTAGCAAGGAAAGAAGTGGAAGAACGATTCGATATAGAAAAGATTGCAGCGGATTATCTAAAAATGTATGATGAATTACTGAAAAAATGATGAGAAAAATGACACAGACAAAGATAGGTATGGCGTCTGCTTATTATGCACTGATGAAAGGGGGTGGAGAACTCTACACATTTCATTTATCAAATGCTCTTGCTGAACGCGGGTATGATATAACGATTATTTGTGGAAAGCAACCATTCAAAAGACCTGCCCCGCTATCAGATCAGTTTAAGATAGAATATATATCACAGTTATATTTTCTACGTGAGTGGGCGAACAAAATGAGACAACCATTAACTTATGGTGCGTCTCTTGTCCATTATTATCATTACGCAATTTCATGTCAAAATCATTTTTTAAAGAATCATAATTTTGATGTTATTCATACACATGATCCTGCATCACTTCATGCAGCTATAAAGATAAAGAAAAAATATCACATCCCGATTGTTGCTTCATTTCATGGTCACCCTTCATTAAGACAAATAAACGATGTAGATAATGTGGATGCTATTCTTCCAGTAAGTCGAGAAATCAAATCTACTTTTGAAAAATATTCTTTTAAAAATGTATACGATGTACCAGGAGGGGTAGATCTATCACATTTTCAACCCCTAAATAAAGATAAATGTAAAGAGCAACTAGGATTAAATGGAAGGATAATTCTATTTGTTGGTAGGCTAGTTTCTGTAAAAAATGTATCTAATCTCCTGTATGCTTTTAAAAAACTACAATTAAGCGTTAAAGATTCAACATTATTAATAGTAGGTGATGGAGCTTTAAAATTAGATCTCATAAGTCTTGCAAAAAGATTATCTCTGGAACAAAATGTAATCTTTAAAGGTGCAATCTCCTATGAGAATTTACCAATGTATTACAATGCAGCGGATGTTTTTATTTTACCTTCGAAATATGAGAGTTACCCGCTTGTTGCTTTAGAAGCTGCTGCCTGTAACGTTCCAATAGTAATATCGAGTAATGCTAAGGCATTCTTAGAAGATTTTGGTAAAGACGGGGTATTTATAATCGATCCAGGAGATATAGAAAAAATATCTGATAATATTAAAGATGCGTTATTGAATAAGGAATAAATTAGAAAAAAAGTTAAAATTAATTTAAAGAAAATAAAATTATATGATTGGATGAAAAGAGCAAAAAAGGTATCTCAAATATATAAAAAAATTTTAGATGGTAATGAAATTTAAATTTGAAAAAGAAAACATATATATAGAATAATAATGACAATATTAGTTGCTTTACAGATAATGAAAAATTTGTAAAATAATTATATTTTATATGAATCTGGACAAAAAATCAAATTGGAGTGTGAAAAGAATAAATTATTATTCAGATCTTGTTTGTCCCATATGTAAAAAAGAATTACATCTAATCGATAATATTTTAAAATGTAAAAAATGTAAAAAAAACATACCCTATTGCAGACAACATACCAATTTTTATTAATTTTTAAGAACAAAAAAATGGAGTAACTATCATATTGAAGAATATACACCATTATTTTTAAATCCAAAACGAAAAGATTTTAATTATGATGTTCCTAAAAACCAGAAAAGTTATTATTCTGCACCATTTACAGAAAACAACTACTATGAACAATATGTAAATAATTGGAAAATTATGTTAGATCTAGGTTGTGGCGATGGAGCATTTTCAGCATCGTTGTCAAAAAAATTAATAAAATTTTTTGTGTAGACCCTTCATTTGTTGCACTTAAAAGACTTTTGAAAAGAGAAAAGGAAAATATATATCCAATTAATTCTAATGGGGGTTGTTTACCGTTTCCCGATAATTTTTTTGATGGTGTATTTTTCCTCTATTTAATAGAACACATCTTATACCCGCGCCCCATACTAAAAGAAATTTATAGAGTATTAAAACCCTCGGGTAGTTTAATAATTTCTACTGATTCGAAATGTTATTATCGTTTTTTTAGAATAATCATTGAATTATTGCTATATAGGAACTATAGATGTGATGATCCAACTCATGTGAATTTAATGACACCTAAAGAGATGAGAAATTTAATAAAAAAAAACAGATTTCAGTATAGAATCTGAGGATTTATTATATTTTATTCCAAAAAAAGGATATAAATATTTCCCAAAATTTATATCAGAACCTTTTCTGACATCTATAATAATCCATAAATGCAGATGTAAAAATATAGATAATATTTGAATCGAATAAATGAAATTTACAATGATAACTTCTAATTATTATCATAAATTTGTAGAAACTTGTATAAGGTATATATGGTTTTTAGCACATTCAAGCAGAAACATAGAATTCATATTTCATTATCAGTTGGTACTAATTTTTTAGAAAGATTTGACATTGATAGAGTTTTTGTGTCCAACCTTAAAAATACTAAAAAAATCAGATTTATTGCTAAAACATTAGTAAAAGAAAAAGTTCGAACAAATTTAATAAGAAGAAAAGCATACGATTGGATAATACATGACAAGGAATTATACCCATGTTTAGTCAATGTCTTCTGGGGTGACGGTAGATAAACAAAGAGAACAGAAATATATTAGACGAATGGAAACAGAAAAAATTGCTTTATCATGGAAAAAATCATGCGGAAAAATATGCTAAATCAGATCAAATACTTTTCAAGTCAAAAGATCATGTGATAATAAGATTATGGTTATCTAATAATTTAAAACAAAAAAAAATACAGAGATTACTTGATTTAGGATGTGGTACCGGACGATGGTTTCACACAATGGAGAGTGTAGATTTTGTGTTAGGAGCTGACTTTTCATTTGATATGTTGAAGAAAGCCAAAGAGAAGATTATTGAGAAAGGATATATAAATACAGAGTTAATTAGATGTGAAATATCTAATTTGCCATTAAAAAAAGAGTCCTTTGATTATTGCATCTCAATTGGTGTATTAGCTGAACATGTACCTCTGAACGATGAAGTATTCCTAGAAGTTGGTCGTATTTTGAAAAGTGGGGGAATTTTTTCCTTTACAGCACAAAAGATTGGAGAAATTTCAAGACTTAAAATGAAGGGGTTACAATTTCTTTTTCCGGTATTCCCATACTTCCTTAAAGAGAAAATCGAATTACAAATCAAAACATTTCATAAAAGATTAGATCATAATAAACAATCAATAACGGAATTAGCAAAACGGCATAATTTTAAAATTAATAAAATTGAAGTTAAATCACTGAATAAATCTGATTTTTATTTTATATCAGCTGAAAAGGAGTATAGATGAAAATACAAATTCATCCCCTCCCGTATGTATCTGATATTGCATTTGCTATTCGTGATGATGATCTCAGTTATTTTACGTCTCCAGAACAACTTGAAAAGATATATGAGAACACATGGAGGTTAGGATTTAAAGTCTCATTTGCTGCCATTCCAATGCATAAAGGAACAAACAATCTCAACGTACCACCAATATTTCGAAATGATGGTAAATATTATCCAATATATAATAATGAAAAGCTAGTGAACTATATTAAAAAAAAAATATCAACAAATGAGATAGATATACTTCAACATGGTTTCTGCCACACAGAAGATACTGAACTACCTAGTTTGACATTTAATTTAAAAAAAGGAAATTTATCAATATATAACAGAGGAAAAATAGATTTAGCTAAATATTCTGAATTTTATGGAGCAAATAAACAAGATATTATTAATAAAATAGAAAAAGGTAAAAAAATATTAGAAGAAACATTCCAAGTTCCTATAAAAATGTTTGTTTCTCCAAACGAATTTTTAACAAAATCTATTTGGCAGACACTCCAGAAAAATAATATGAATTATTGCGGAGATATTGGAAGGAATATAACTCAGATTCCACTCAATAGCTTAAATATATATCCTTTATTAAAAGTCATAACAAAAAAATTCTTAAAGATCAATCCAATATTAATTGCTGAAGACATTGCACATGCTACAGATAAAATTATCCTTATTTCTACCTTTCGACATTATTGGAATAAATATTTGAATGATAACAGCTCCAAATATTGGTTTGATTGGTTTAAAACCATTTTTGAGAAAATTAAAATGCAAAATGGATATTTTATTTTACAAACACACTATTGGGAATATTTTTATGACTGGGACGAAAAAATAACTCAAAAAAGACAACAGATGAATCTCGATAAAATAATTGATTATGTCAGTACCAATACAAATGTTTGGAAATGTACAATAAGTGAACTAGCAGACTGGATTACAATGCGTGATTGTATTACTATGCAAAAAAAATCAAGTCATATAAAAATATTTTCTCCATATAATATAAACGGAGTAAGTATTCAAATTGATAAAAAAATTAAAAAACATATCAATAAAAATTTTGATATTAAAAATATAAATGATAAATATTTTATCGTTTTAAATATGAAAGCTAATCAAAATATTAATTTATTTTCATAATAATTATGAAGTTACTAAA
This sequence comes from Thermoplasmatota archaeon, assembly GCA_022866015.1. Lineage (GTDB taxonomy): Archaea > Thermoplasmatota > E2 > DHVEG-1 > DHVEG-1 > PFL35. The sequence goes on along the minus strand of JALHTX010000238.1, from coordinate 2,167 downwards.
AATTTGAAAAATCTGCTATGTTATTTTCAATTTGTTACTTTATATTAATTTCATAAAAAAATCTTTTTGTATTGAATTTTAAACTAAATATATTGTAATATTGTTATTATTATAGATTAGATTATAATTTATAAATTTTTCATTAATAAATTCCTGGGAAATTATTTTGAAATTTTCAGGGTCATAAAAATCATAAGCTTCTTTGAAATACACTCCTTGTTTAATCATATGTTTTTCGTTAAGAAAATATGTTCCATTATCAAGTAATTTCTTATTAAACATTGTTTCTAAATTTTTTATACTTATATTTAATCCATACTTAAAATATTTAGAATATTCTAAACTTGTATGAATCGACATGTTATTATTATATTTAATCATAAAATTTGCAGGATAAATTTCTGTTTCTGTAAAACCTAACGGAGTTTTAAGATATGTTATGTTTGTTTCTCCAGGTGCTGCTGCGCTGTTAGGAACTGAAAAGTATGTTCCAATACTTAATATTCCAACCAGAAGCAGTATGAGAAGAATTTTTAAAGACCGGATTTTAATAGATAATCCATATTTAAAAAGTAATATAATTCCAAAAGCACAAAGTATTGCTAAAAAAGGAGTTGAGAAAACAAAAAATCTTGTTCCTTGGAGTGGACCAGCAATCTGTAAAAAACCGGATAAATATCCTACAATTAGAAATATCGAAGGAGTAACAAAACATAATTTATAGGAAAGATATTTTGATTTTTGGTTCGAATTTTTAATTTTGTTAATTATATATAATCCTCCAACTATAGAAAAGAAAATGATTATATAATTTCCGATATCATCAAATAATTTATCGATAATATTAATTTCTATGGGAGATATATGTATTCCAGCTTCATGAGGATTTAATGTAAATTGTAGAGCATTTAACATACTATCAAAAAAATTTTGGGATATATACATTAGGTGAGAAAAAAATACAACAAATAGAAATAATATTATATATATTGAAATAATTTTGATTTTTTGGTGTTCGAAGTCTAGTTTTTTCAATATCTTTTCCGCTAAAAAAATTATAATTAATGCTAAAATAAACATCAAAGTCGAAGGACCATGAACAAAAATAAGAGCAATAAAAAATATGAATATTAACACGCCTCCTTTAAGATAAGAAAAATTTTTCAAGATTAAATAAAGAATAAGTAGTGTAAAGGTAATTCCAAAGAGATCTGCCCCCATCGATGTTGCTGAAGAAATATAATAAGAAGATACTGCTAAAATAAATGCAGATAAAAGTCCAATTTTTTTATCATTGGATATTTCTGTACTAATTAAATATATAAGTAATATTGGGAAGGGTAAACCTATTGATATTGGAGGGATATTCTGTATGGGTATATTAGTAATAATATTTAGACTTGAAGAAAGAAGATGCCAAATAGGCCATGCACTATATTCCATCTTTGGAATTATTATACCATAATTGACTATATCGCTAGCTGTTTTTGTATGGACGAGGTAATCCAATCGCCCATTAAAAACAGGGAAAAGAACAAACTGGCTGATACTAAGAATATAGGACAGAATCAAAATTTGAAAAAGAATGAGGAGAATTAATAATTTATTTTCATTAAATAGAAAAAAAATCTGTAATAAAATAATTATTGAAACAACAGAAATCGTAATAAAAAAAAGAAGTGACCTTTCGTAATAACTACTAGAAATAGTAAATAACAAGATAGTTAACAAAATTAAAAAAATTGAAAACAATAATTTATATGATATTCTTGGGATAATTAAACTTATAGCTTGTTTAGATTTTTTATTTATTAAAATGTAAAGCATTGAACCTAGAATAAATGTTATTGATAAAACTAAACCAATCATTGTAAATCTAATGATATTCAATATTGTTAATAATATCAAACCAATCAATATAACTGTTTTTGACAAATCTATTGTGATTTTTTCTAAAGTTTTAATTGTCATTGAATAAAATCCTCTTGACCATTAATCAATTATAAGTTTTAAATATTCTTTTGTAATTTTTTGGATATCGTGATTTTCCTGCACGTATTTTCTTGAATTCAAACCCATTTTTTCTCTCAACTTACTATTCGTAAGTAATAGGTTTACTTGCCCCATCATTTGATTGAAATTTTGAGAACAAAAACCTAGTTCATAT
>JALHTX010000237.1 GCA_022866015.1 Thermoplasmatota archaeon | reverse complement strand
CCGTAAAAAAATAGTGAAAAAGAGGAGATATAGGTTGATAGGAATAAGAAGACCTATTATTCCCCCCTCCACAATAACTATAAACAATTTTTTGTATATAAATTATTATAAAAAAATAGAGAATTAGACAAATACGTTAAGATAAACTATTAATTTTATATTTGAGTAGTTTTTTATATTAGAGTAAGATTTTCGTGTATATGCCAAAAAGCAGTGTAAAACAAATAGAACAAGATGAAAAAAAGATATTAGATGAACTTTCAAAAAATGCGAATAAAAGCATAAATGATATTGCAGAAAAATGTGGGTTCTCAAGACAAAAAGTATGGCGAGTAATAAACATACTAGAAAAAAACAATACTATCTGGGGATATGTAGCTGTGGTTGATGAAGAAAAACTAGAGAAAAAAGGTTTCATCATGCTTGTAAAAAGATCAAACAAACCAATTACACAAAAACTAGTCAATCAAATTTTAAACAGAGAGTTTGCAAATAAAGTAAAAAAAATGGGAATAGTAATAACAAACAGTTACTATACGCATGGAAATTACGATTGGGTAATATGTTTCAATGCAAATGACATTAAAGATGCAAAAACATTCGTAGAAATATATAACGAATTATACGAAGGACATATATCAGAAATAAATCTGATAGAAATAATGTTTACAGCAGTAAGCAGTGGAGTAACAAATCCTGAGATCGAAAAATTAGAGGATTTTTTCAAAATCTAATCTATTATCATAAATCATAAAAACATAAGAAATAAAGAATTAGGCAAATAAGGTTAAGATAAACTTTTTATCTGCCTAACTTTTAATGAATTTTGGCTCCAGGGAGACAACATTCATAAGCAAATCACAATTTCTTTTGAATTTATTACTCTCTGGGGCTATACAATTCTTTCTATCCTAATACACAAAAATAGATGGACAGGAAAAAAGAGTGACAATTGTTAAGAAAGATAATTTAACAATTTGTTGTTTTTATATTATATTTTTTAATTTTGTTGCATATAAGATATAAGATGATTTATCCGGGGAATATTTAAATATAGTTATTAATATATAATCTTTTAATATTTGTGGTGGAAAAATATCAGGGAAAGGATATAATGAGAAATAAAATAAGTAAATATAACATAATTAAGAAAGTAAAAGTAATTGTAATGACTGGATTGATGATATCAATTCTATTCACAGTATGTATACCATTAACGTCTGGCGCCCCTGGTACATTTGGATATAATACAAAAGCAAAAACTGCAGGCCTCAACTCTAATTATATTGCTGGTACATCATTCGTGTGTCCACAAAATGGTGTGGCACAAAGTATTACAGTATGGCTTGATTGTTGGCAATCGACTCTTAAAGCTAAATGTGCAATCTATAGTAGTGATAGAACTACTTTAATCGGTACAACAGAAGAAAAAGTTTTAGGAAATAAGCAAACTTGGCAGACTTTCAATTTTATAACTCAGCCAAACTTAGTAACTGGTACATCATATTATCTTGTTTCTTGGGCAAATTCTGGTACTGACCATGTATACACTTATTATAGCAGTATTTCTGGTTATACATCAATTTCTGCATCCAATACTTATGGTTCTACATGGCCTTCTAGTCTATCTGGAACTACGAATAGTAATAGAGTTTATTCGATTTATTGTACCTATGCAGCTAGTGGTGGTAGTCCCAGTTTAGCATATACCCCTTCTTCATACAATTTTGGTAGTATGTCTTCTGGTAATATTACCTCAACTACTTTTACGATTTGGAACAGTGGAACAGAAACACTTGCATATACTCTTGGTGAGTCTTCTAGTTGGGTTACTATATCTCCAATGAGTGGCAACTCCACAGGTGAACAAGATACCATAACAGTAAATATTGATACAACAGGTTTAAGTGGTGGGTCATATACTTGTCCTGTGAGCATAAGTTCAAATGGTGGAACTGGAACATTTATAGCAAGTTTGGTTATTTATACAATATCTCCAGCATTGGCATATACTCCTTCCTCGTATAGTTTTGGAACTATGCAGGCTGGACAAAATGCTTCAACCAATTTTACGATTTGGAACAGTGGAACAGGAACACTT
>JALHTX010000236.1 GCA_022866015.1 Thermoplasmatota archaeon | reverse complement strand
GTCGATAGAGGTATTTATGGTGATCCTACAGGTATATTTGCTCAACAAATAAGAACTGCTACTCTTTTATTAATTATAATTAGTTGTCTTATAACACCGCATCTTCTTAAAAAAAGTATGAATATGAATAAACCATTTATGGGTAAACAAAATAAAAAAGAAATATTAAATAAATTTAAACAGTTAATTGTTGATGGTTTTTCCAATAAAAAATTATCTGCAAATTACGCCTATCATGTTAAATACCCTAATGATTATAAAAATTCTCGCATTTTCTATTTTCTTGATACGAAACTTGAGTTACCTGGAAAAACCAAGCATTTATTACTTAATATCTTAATTGGATCAATATTAATTCAGCTTTTTTTCATATTAAGAACGAATAAATATTCGGATACAAATGTTGTTATAATTGCCTTAATTAGTGGTATTATAGGTTCATGTCTTGGATATTTTATTTTAAAAAAATATTATGCTACAAAAATTAAGATATCAGAACGTTAAACTATAAAATAAGGGAGTGGGATAAAACTTGGAGATAATAAATTTATTATTTAAACAGAGTACATTGATTTTAACAGGTATTTTTATAGCTTTTATTTCAAAAATAATCTATAAGATTACACCTACTGGTTTTGTAAGTGGTGGTAGATATCGCACAAAAGAAGGAGCGATAGCAATTTATCTTTTTTCTACGGTTATACTTGGTTTTTGCGCTCCTATAATATATCAATTATCTAGTTTAATCATAGCAAATGTACCAGTAATATCTATAATTGGTTTGCTTGTATTTTTAGCTAATTTTATAATAAATCAAAGTGTACCAAGCTGGAAACATACTACACCAAAAACACTTCTAATTTATTTATTAAGTATATTTTTAATTATTTTAGGTTTTATTATAAACTTAAACCTTATTTTTTGAATTATTAAAAAGATTAATATCTATGGATTTTGATGCATAGTTTTATTTAATTTATCTATAGAGGAAATATTTATGGAAACATACATTGATGTATTCCTAAGTTCGGACGGCGAAAAAGCATCCATTATTTTTAATAAATTAAAAGAGATGGGTCTGAAATATCATATGGGTGATCATGATTTTTTGTATGATTGGAAAGGTATTGCTAAGATATCTGAAGAACTTGCTTTTATTGATAAAATTCAGGAGAACCTTAAGGGTACTGGCGTTATTTTAAAGTTTACTACGATTAGATAATTAATTAAAAAACAAAAATACTTTATAGAGATTTATACAAAGATTTTTACAGAGATTTCATTTCTCAGGTTTTTAAAATGGATAATAAAATATTTGTTGAATTAATATTCATCCTGTCAATCCTCATTATGGTTTTTCTTATCATGAGACGACCTTTTTTTTATATTCGACTTATTAATAGAAAAATAAAAATTGATACATATATTATTGGTGCACTTTTTGCCCCATTTTTAATTATAATTTTTGGTTTTTTGAATTATTCGCAGATACTTGGGGGTTTAGGTGGTCAAGGTTCTCTTAATCCATTTGGAGTATTGGTTCTTTTTCTCTCGATGGTTTTTATGAGTATATATCTGGATATAACAGGTTTTTTTGAGTATTTTGCACGTATAGCTTTAAAGTTTTCTAAAAATAATGGTAAGATACTTTTTTTCTCTTTTTATTTTGTTATTTCCTTTCTAACGATTTTTACATCAAATGATATTGTTATCTTAACTTTTACGCCTTTTATTTATTATTTTACTAAAAATGCAAAAATAGATCCTGTTCCTTATCTGATTGCAGAGTTTTTTGCAGCAAATACTTGGAGTATTATGCTTTATATTGGTAATCCTACAAATATTGTTCTTGCAACTGCTTTTCAGATTGATTTTCTTGAGTATTTTAAATGGATGTTTCTTCCAGCCGTTGCTGCTGGTTTGGTAAATCTAATGCTTCTTTACTTGGTTTTTAGAAAAAGAATACAAATAAATGTTAAACAGTTAGAAGTTATTCATCCTGCTGATGCTTTAACTGATAAAATAGGTGCGATTCTTGGAGTCATTGTTCTTTTTAGTTGCATTATATTTCTTGCAATTGCACCTTATTTTTCTATTGATTTATGGTTGGTATCATTTGGTTTTGCAATTGGTTTGTTAATTATCTTAGTTATTAGGGATTCTTATGCAAGAGTAATTAGAAAAAATATGAATAAAGATATGTTTAAAGTTACAAAAACGCTCAGAAGAATGCCAGTTGGTATTATTCCATTTGTATTAGCTATGTTTATATCAGTAGAAGCCTTAAGAATATATGGTGTTACTACAGACCTTGGTAATTTTTTTAAAGATATTATTGGTCAATCTATGGTATCTAGTGTTTTTCTTTTTGGTTTTTCTTCCGCTTTTTTAGCAAACATTCTAAACAATATCCCAATGACTGTTGCATATGTCCCTATTATTCAAGTATCCGCAAGTTCATTGTCTCTTCCAGCGATATTTGCAACGGTTATAGGTTCTAATCTTGGAGCAAATATTACACCTCTTGGTGCTCTAGCAGGTATAATGTGGATTTCAATTCTTAAAAATAAAAATATTAATTTTTCTTTTAAAGAATTTATAAAATATGGTTTAATTATCACGCCTCTAACATTATTGATATGCTTAGGGGTTCTTGCATTTGAGTTTTTTATATTTTAAAATTAATTATCTTTTAAAAGACCAAATATTGTGATTATAAAAGCAATAAGTTCTATAATTGTCAATGGAAGTAAAGTTGACATGATATCTTTGCTGTTTAGTCCAAAATATTCTAGATAGCCTTTTAAAAGAAAGTTTAAAGCAATTATTACGCCCCAAATCCCTACTCCTAAAGTTATAAGTGTTTTATTCATATTTTTCCTCCTATTTTACTTTTCTATAAAATCTAAATAATCCCTTCCTAGTTATCAGAAACATAGCATCTTTCACGATTTTTGTATCATCAGTCTAATTTATACTTAAATTGACCAATATATAAGCTATACTAATAAATATTTTTCTTGTAAAATTGGGAAACACAAAATATTTGCTAAAATGAGAGAACTATTTAATAGGTGTACTTGTTCTTGGTTTTGTCACATATATGCCGTGACATTGTTATATTTAAAGGAAAAGTGATAATTAATGACCGAAATAAAAGTACAAAATATTGTAGCCTCTACAACATTTGCAGAGAAATTAGATCTAGATGTAATAGCACAATCTCTTGAAGATGCAGAATATGAACCAGAACAATTCCCTGGGCTTGTATATCGCCTAAGTGTACCAAAAACTGCTACACTACTTTTCAGAAGTGGAGCAGCAAATTGCACTGGTGCAAAAACTATTGAAGATGTAAAAACTACTGTTGACATAATAGCTGAAAAACTAGAAAAAATAGGTGTAAAAGTATATAAAAATCCTCAGATAATAATTCAAAATATTGTAGCTACATCTGATCTTGGAGGAGAACTTAATCTTAGCGAAGTAGCTATTGCTCTTGGTTTAGAAAATGTTGAATATGAACCTGAGCAATTCCCAGGTTTAGTATATAGGCTAAAAGAACCTAAAGTAGCTATGCTTTTATTTGGCTCTGGTAAAATAGTATGCGCTGGTGCAAGAAAAACAGAGGACGTTCTGTTAGCTGTAGATAAAGTATCAAAAGAGCTTTCATTATTAGGGCAACTTCGTAAATAATAAGTCTCTTTTTTAGATTCTAAAATATTTCTTTTTCTGGTATATATTAAAAGAAATTAGACTCATATCTATTTGTTTTTTTGTAATGCTATCAAGAAAAGTCATAAAAAAACTAGAATTAGATATGGGTGTTGTTTTATAAGCTTACTAATCTACTTATCTTCTTTACTTTTCTTTTTTATTGTTAAGCATATTTCAATTGAAGATACGTTAGAGGTCCTGCCTTCTTCCTCATTTGTGATACTCTCAGTTCCAATTTTTATATCCTTGATTTTTGCATCTGTAATAAAACGATTTCTCACAATCTCTGCTGTATCTACCGCTGTACTTATTGATCTACCTCTAGCTTTTATTATAACTTCGTCTGAGCCACTGCCCTGAAACTGTGTTACTACTGCAAGCACATAGCTCATTGGTGGTTTCTTTCCAACATATATTACGTTTTCATCAGTTCTTTTTTCTTTAGTTTCTTTAGATTTTTCTTCTGTCATAATCTTTTCTTCCTTTGGACTGTGATTTAAAAACAACTATTTAATTATATCTAAATAGCATGATATGCTCCTTATTTGTATTAAAAAAATTTACATCCGTTTAATTAGTGCCATATAAAATCCGTCTGTATCATCGGTGTCAGGCCAACATCTTTTTTCTTTGATAAGTTTGAATTTATTGTCGTGTCTTTCGAGGAAAGCCTTTACTTGTTTTTCACCCTCTGATGGAAGAATGCTACAAAGAGAATAAACCATACGACCTTCTATTCGTAATAGTGGGGAATATCTGTCGAGTAAATCCATTTGGAGCTCCTTGAGCCTTTTTAAATCTGAAAGAGTAAGTTTCCATTTGATATCAGGGTTTCTCCTTATTGTCCCTAGCCCTGAACAAGGGGCGTCAAGAAGTACTCTGTCTGCTGTACCTTTTAAACGTTTGTATGCTTTTGAAGAATCAATAGTTCTTACCTCTATATTTTCTGTACCAGCTTTAACAGCTCTTCTTCTCAACTCTTTTAATTTCCATTCTTGAGTGTCCATAGCTATTATTTTTCCTTTATTTTTCATCAATGCAGAAAGATGAAGAGTTTTACTACCTTCTCCAGCACATACATCTACCACTCGCATCCCTGACTTTGGATCTAGGAATATTGAGACCATTTGTGATGCATCACTCTGTACCTCAAAAAATCCTTCTTTAAAACTTTGCAGTCTGAAAATATTAGTTCTATCTTTTAGTACTAATGCGTTTGGTGTCTGCTCTATTTTCTCAAATCGTATTCCTTCGTTTTTAAGAATTTTTATAAGTTCATCTGTGGTAATCTTCAAAGTGTTTGTTCTAATAACGATATTTGGCTTTTGATTTAAGGCATTTATAATTTGATCCCATCTTTTTCCAAGCTCATAAGTTCCAATTTGATCCAACCAATCTGGGATAGATTCTTTTAAAACCCTGATATCTTTAGTATAAATAAGTGTTTTTTCCAATTCATTGTAATCAATATTTTTTATTTCTGTTGTGTTAAAAATTCTTTTTTCTTTATAGAAAAAATAGACACCGATTAGATTTATTAAATCTCTTTTTTCCAGGTTAGGTTCTTTTTTAAGTAAATACCAAAGAAGCCGCCAATATCTAACAATATCATAAATTGTATCTGAAAAATAACCTTTTGTTTGATTATCCCATTCCTTGTGATTTTTAAAGCATTTCATTATTGCTTTTGATGCATAAAGATTGTCTTTAAACACCATAATTAACGCATCTGTCATATCATTTAACATCTGATTCGTTGTGTTCACTTAAGCCACCAATTAACTATTTTTTCTAAGATATTATCTATACTCTTTTGTAGACAATAAATCAAAACAAATTAATAAAGTAAATCCTTCTCGTGTTTCTTTATACTTTAAGGCAATTTCTCTGTATCTAAAAATTATTACTTCGTAATTCACAATTGTCAAATTGATAATATTACATTAAATATTTGATAAGAATAAAAAAAAGAGAAGATGTTTGTTTTTATTAATCTATTTTGGGTGGTAACCATTTCTTTTGTCTTAGTATGACGTACATAAAAATTGTTGCGATAATTGTTGATGAGATAATCCAAAAGTAAGCCCAAAGGGGATTCATATTTTCGCCGATACTAGCGATACCAAAAACAGTTGCGATGGTGTTTGGTACCATAACAGCAGTTGCCATTATCGCAAGCCATGTTGCTAAAAAAGATAGACGGTTGTTAAGCATCTGGAGTTGGTTGTTGTATATTGTTTGTAGTACCTCCAGTCCGGATGCAAGAACCTCGCTCATATGTTCGCTTAAAGCTATTTGTCTATTGATATCATCATTAAGTATGCCAACTCTCTGAAGAAGCTTTGAGTTGTCAGATATTATCTCAGCATCACCATAGCGTAGTGAGTTGATAACTTCCCATGACGCCCAGAGAGTATTAAGATAGGTTATAAGTGCGTGTTTCATATGATAAATATCTTTGCCAATCTGGTCTCTAGGAGCATGTATATCAACCATATATTTTCCAAGCTCGTCGCCCTCCTCTTCTATCATTCTAAGACCTGAACAATTTTTCTCGTTGTTTTCATCTAGAATACGTGTAAGTATAACTGTGAGTTTGTCATTCCAGGGTAGATCATGACGGATCTTTTTCATAAAAATATCAGCATACCGATAGATTTTCTTGAGACGATTAACTTCCTTTGGATGGATGGTAACAATAAGGTTTTTCCTAATTAAGATGATGAGTGGTTTGACTTTTACTTCAAATTTTTCTACACGTACTGCAGGTACCATCACTCCTAGTTCGGTATCTAAATCTTCATACGCAGAATAACGGTTTGGGATTACACTGGCTACAAGTTGAAGACTGAATTTTAAAGATGAGGCAATAGCAAAAATGTCCTCATTGATGTTCTCAACAGAAAAATCCATCCATTCAAGTGCATCTTCCTTTAACAAACCAACAATCTCAGAAATGTTATCGCTCTCATCCTTTTTTGCAATGCCCTCGGCACCCAATGAAACGTAAGATGCACATTTTTCTGTAGAGCATTTCTCATTCTCTCTCATAATCTATCTCCACCATCAGATATTTTTGATAGTACCCCGGATTACTTATCTCACATATAAAGTTAGAGGATTATTAAAACAAAATTTGATCACAAATTAATATATAGACGTAAAAAATAAATTAGTTTGGAAAGAAATTCCCGTTGTTTTTCTTAATACTCTCTTTTAATATCTTTTTATAAAAACAGTTATGCTAGAGATCTCCAGGTAACGCACCAGTTAACAATGCATATTCTTCGAAATCTTCCACCCAGTCAAAACTCTTATCAGTTTCATCTTTAGGGATTTTTTTTGCTTTTTCAGCAAGATGCTTTTGCTGTTCTTCTATTAATTTTTCAAGGGGAGCAAATCGTTTTGCTTTCACAACAAGATAGGACAAAACTGAGTCTGCTCCCTCCAGGTTTCGTATTTTCTCACGTACAAAATTATTCACTGTTTCTGGAGAATCAGCAGCAACATTCATCATAATATCTTCATCTCCTAGAGAATAAGAGATATAGATTGGAAATAGATTAAAAGGATATTTATAGTCCACCAAAAAATTATAGATACTCTTATAATACCTTGGATGAGTATAAATCCTAATTATATATCGATAAATGTTTTTCGGTCTGTTTTTTGGAATTGGGAAAAAAACTGGTTTCATAAGAGAGATAGTTTTTGTGTGATGACATTCATAACATTTCGTTATATTTTCTGTGAGAAAATGCGCGATGTTGTCCGGATCTTTTACATCAAAAATAACTCCGACACTCATCATTCCTTCTGATTGAGTCGCATACAATGGTGTAACATATTTTATTGAATCTTCATTTATCATAGAGGGTTTTGAAAAACCCCTCATAGAAACCTCTATTTGATCCTTCACCATTCCTGGTACATAAGGAGTGATGAAGGTGAGTTTTGACAAATTTATTTTGAAGCAACAGTATCAAAAAGTGAAAGGGCTTGGGGATCGT
>JALHTX010000235.1 GCA_022866015.1 Thermoplasmatota archaeon | reverse complement strand
TTTTAATAAAAAAACTTAATGAATATCATTATCTTCTTGACTCATCATATTTAATTGCTCATCATAAGATGCAGGTGTTACCATATCATCCATCGGAAAATGACTGGACTTCAAAAGGGGGTTTAAATCTTTTAGAATTACCAGTTTCATCAGACCCTTGTATCAATGACCCTGAAAAAAGTGATCTTTGGCCTTGGTGGCGGATTATAGGTGCAAAGGACACTAAGCGTAAAATCAACAACTTAATCAAGAAACAGGAGGAATATGGAAAAACAAATGTAATTATATTTTATCTTCACCCCTGGGAGTTCATAGATCTTGAAAAAACAGGAGTTGATTTACCAGATGAGCAGAAAAAACGGATATGTGGTGGAACTGGAGAAAAAGCTATAGAAAATTTCAGGGATATACTAGTTTGGTTGAAAAAACAAAAAAATGCATCCTTTATGACCATGAAGGCTTTCAGAAAGATATGGGACGAACTAAATGAAAAATAAGTAAAAATCTTCAGGGTTTTAAAACAACTTTTATAACTCTTTCTTTTTCCTGGGCTAAAATATCAAAACCCTTAGCAATATCATCTAATGGTAAAACATGTGTTATAAGAGGTTTAACATTTACTTTTTTTGATGCGATTAAGTTTAAAGCTTGTTTAAAATCTTTTGTAGTATATCCATAGGAGCCTCTGATTTCGATCTCTTTAACAGTAACATCAAGCATATCCAACTCCATTTTTGCTTCCAACATGCCAATTATAGTAACCTCCCCAGCTGCTGTAACCATTGTTAATGCCTGCTGTACTGTTTTTTGAAGCCCAACAGCTTCAAAAACCACATCAACTCCACCATCAGCTAACACCTTTTTTACAGGATCCTCCTTATTTGCATTAATCACCTGATAGGCGCCTAGTTTCTTTATTTGTTCTAGTTTATAATCAATAGTATCAACAGCAAAGATTTTACCGGCACCACTATATTTTGCTACTTGGCATGTCATTAAACCAATAGTACCAGAACCAATAATAACAATAGTATCATTTTTTCTGATAGGGGTTATATTAACTGCATGGACAGCAACAGCTAATGGTTCAACAAGTGATGCTTCCTCAAAGGTTATTGTTTGTGGAATTTTATGACATTTTTCTCCTCGTACATTTACATATTCAGCAAACGCACCAGTGGTATGTAAACCAATTAGTTTACGGTTTCCACACGCATTGGTTTTCCCCTTATTACATGATCTACATACGCCACATGAAATAATAGGTTCAATTACAACCCGGTCACCAGTTTTAAGGTTTCTAACATTTTTTCCAGTCCTAATTATTTCTCCACTAAACTCATGACCCATAACAAGTGGTGGTTTCCTTCTTTTTGAAACACCTTTGTAGGCATGAAGATCAGAGCCACATATTGATACAGCTTTTGTTTTAACAAGAACCTCATCATCAGAAATCACTGGTAAAGGTATTTCCTCAATTTGTATGTTTTTCTCACCATACCAAACCGCTGCTTTCATAAACAATCATCTCATAGTTTTTTTAATACCTCTTTGTTGACAAGATTTATTGGAATCCCCCCTTGTAAACATTGGAGTACTTGTTCAGCAGCGATACGTTGCACTTCTTCAACCGCATTTTCTGAATACCATCCCATATGAGGAGTAATAATAACATTATCTAGATTTAGAAGAGGGTTATCTTTTCTAATAGGTTCTTGTTCTAAAACATCTAGCCCAGCACCAGCGATTTCTTTTTCCTTAAGAGCTTTGTATAATGCCTTTTCATCGACAATACCACCACGAGCACAGTTAATCAAAATACTTGTTTTCTTCATTTTACTTAGCTGATTGATACTAACCATATACCTAGTTTCATCTGTAAGAGGAACATGCAAGGTAACAATATCAGATTCTCTAAGCAGGGTATCATGTTCAACCTTTTTTGCGTTATATGTTTTAAAAACATCAGCTGAGATATATGGATCACAAGCAAGAAGATTTACATCAAATCCATTGATACGCTTTGCAACTTCTCGACCTACTCTTCCAAGACCAATGATACCAACAGTTTTACCCTTTATCCTTGTAATTGGATGGAATTTTTTCCAATTCCACTCAAGTTTTTTAACACTTTTATCAACAAAAAAAAGTTTCCTTGTGAGTGCAAGCATCAATGTGATTGTATGATCTGCAACATCGCATATATCATAAACCACATTGGTGACAAAGATACCTTTTTTAGTCGCAGCACCCAAATCTACATTGTCAACACCGATACCATATCTTGCGATTATTTTTACATTATCTAGTTTTTCAATAACTCTTGGTGTTATCTTAGCATATTGGTTCAATACCGCATCCGCATCTTTACAATTTTTGATGAGATCTACTTCTGTTCTACATTGAAATTTAATTAGCTCCACATTTAGTTTTGATAAAACTTTTTTTTCGATATCAAAGGATTGGTATTCTGCATCAGTAATTATTACTTTAAATTTCTTACTTGACATTTTATCTATTTCTCTGTTATTTAAATCATATCTTTTTGATGGGTCCCATTTTTATCCCATTTTCTTAGTTTGTAGTATTCATTAAGCATTTTTTCAAAATCTTCTTTTTTTACAACTTTTCCATCATATTGACCCTTTTTCAGAGGCTCAATCATAAATTTATTAGGTAAATAATCATCGCTTCTTGTTATCCCCTCACGTATGTTAAACCATCGGCATAAATTGTTTATACGTTCACCAGTTTTAACCAAGTCATCTTTTGTGATTTTTTCCTCAACTATCATCGAATATAGCTCTGCTAGATTATCCCAAAAGAGTGGTCCGACGATGGGATACGCGACAAACCGGCAGAATATCATCGAATCACATACTGTATAAAAATCTTCTAAGTCTTTCACCCACTCAGCTTTTCCATCTATTGTTCCTACTATATCAGGTCTATACCCGATACTTCTGA
>JALHTX010000234.1 GCA_022866015.1 Thermoplasmatota archaeon | reverse complement strand
CAGTTGGTGTATCTGCTGTTCGTGATTTGTACGGAACTGTGCTGAACGAAGGGGCATCAAAGGGCATACTTGTAACTACATCTGACTATGGCCCAGATGCTTATGAGTTTGCAAAAGGGAAGCCCTTGACCCTTCTAAGTGGAAGCAACCTTTTGCATTTACTTGAAAAACACGGTCATAGAGCAATCATTGACCTGAAAGCAGCGAAGCAGATTTTAGCAGATAAAGAAAAAGAAAAATCGTAATATAACTATTTACTACTATATCTCAGAGAGCGGAAAAGATTGCAAAACTTTAAGTTAAATTATTTTTCGTTATATCTAATTTTTTCTCCTTTTACTACATATAATCAACTTTGGTAAATAAATACTTCAATGACCCTAATTTATCATTTATAAACAAGAAATAATAATACACTAATGTTAAGACGATAAATGTGGGGGGAACTGCCAGAAAGGATGCATCCCAATCCTCTCCTCCTTCTGGCTTTTCTACCAAATATGAGGAATTTTATGTATATAAGTGGGGAAAATGTTGAATTGGAAATGAGTTATCTATCAGAAGAAGAACGAGATTTGCTGAACCAATTAAGAAGCTAATAAACAGATTTTACATCAAAATAAAAATCGTGGTGTTTTATTATAATTATTATAGTGGTAGTTCTTTCCTGAATTATATTATATTTAAAATGGAATACGAAGAAGGGAAAGAATATGAATAGAAGTTATAATTCAAATACTAAGGAAATTTTTAGTGTTATGGGTAAATTAAAGGAAAATTTTAATTTATGCATACGTGGAAATATTAAAGAAAATAAACTTGAAGAAAATGTTGAAACAGATAATTTTAGAGGTAGGTTTTATCAATTCGTCCCTTCTGGTGGTAAATTAAATATTGGTGATAATTTTATTGACGAAAATGGCATAGCAACAGTAACCCAAGATATTAAATTTCAGATAAGTGTAATACCAAAAAATTCTGATAATGCACCTCCATTAAGATTAGGAGTAGATAATTCTCATAGGCAAGGAACAAATAAAATTATCCATATAAATTCCTCAGATGGACAAAGATTTGATGTTCCATATAAAGATATTGAAGAACTAATGCCTGGGAACTGTATCGATTTAGTAAGAATTAGTGGTTCAGTATATTTTCAAAATGCAATAAATAAATCATTAAAACATTGGAAAATATAAAACAAAAAACTGCAATTATTTGTTCACGTTTTTTTATGTAATGGACTTTTGGGTGTTTTTGACTCCCATTTTTTTATCAAAATAAGTAATGTTTTATAATGGTATTTCTTCATATAAATCAGGGGGTTTAAGTTAGATTTCTATGTTAACATATAAGAAATATTGCTTTAGGTAGTATAAGTTTCTGAATATGTGTGTTTATATTACTTTTTTAAAAGAGTAAGAATGGAAATAATTATCAATTGGTCATTTATTATTTTTTTGGGTTCAGTTAGAATTTATGAAAAGATTAAACCCCTTTTCACAAATCATCCTAACTGAACCCATTTATATGATGAAAGTTTGTATTTATACTCGTGTTTCAACTGAAAATCAGGATT
This sequence comes from Thermoplasmatota archaeon, assembly GCA_022866015.1. Lineage (GTDB taxonomy): Archaea > Thermoplasmatota > E2 > DHVEG-1 > DHVEG-1 > PFL35. The sequence continues at coordinate 3,249 of JALHTX010000234.1, read as the reverse complement.
TACAACAACAGATAGATGCTTGTAAGCGATTTTGTTGCTTCAAAGAGTTTGAAATTGGCAAGATATACTCGGATGTCGGAAGTGGTAAAGATTTCTTTAAAAGACCACAGTTTAACGAAATGCTAAAGGCTCTTAGAACCATGCAATATCAAGGGGTTGTTGTTTTTCGCTTTGACAGACTTGGTAGGAATGCGATTGAATGTGTGAAGTTCTTTGAAGAAATGGAATCAAAAGGTATTGAGATTTTTTCTTTAAATGAAAATCTTGATACTTCAACTGCTATTGGTAGGGCTATTCGAGATATAATATTAAGACTTGCTCAATTAGAGAGAGAATCGATATCAGAAGCGACTAAACAAAGGCTTTTAGCCTTAAAGAGACTTGGTAAAACACTCGGGCAGACCAAAGAATAGGCAAGACTCCAAACCTCGTAAAAAGATAGGTTATTATGGTAATCAGAATCGTTCAAAAAAAAAGGGGTGTAAAAAACCCCCTAAATTCATAAGGAGAACAATTTAATTCAAATAATTCCCCTTTATTTGAAATATTACCTATTGGTGCAAATGAACTAAGACTAAGAAAAATCTAACCTTCTAGGTATGCATCCGTTCTAATTTTTCTTTAATAGGTTCGTAGTATGTTGAATCTTTAAATGATATATCCAAAACCTGATTGTCTGGTGTATTAATTGATAGTTTACCAGATGCTTTCCACTCAATAGTCATATTATTTTCAATTGCATTTCTTAATGATGATGCATCGTAGAAATGTTTATACATGTTTAAACATTTTTTTATTTATGAAAAAAGTAATTATTACAAAAAACAAGATTTTTCTTAACGATGATATCACAGAAATCCGAGAAGGAGTCGTGAAGAAAATCGGCAACGGAGGGATGGTTCTCATTTCAAAGAAATACATCGGTAAAAAAGTGTACGTGTTGTTAAAAAAGTAGGAGACAACAGAAAATATTTATACAAAAAGGTATTACAATCCTGAAAGGCACTCTGTAACCCTATGTTTTCAACGAAAAGCCTTGAGTTTAGGTCGAAAACTACTCAATTAAAGGAGAGAATAATGAGAAATGAAAGTCTTGAACCCATAAAACAACTCATAACAAATATTGAAAAAGATTTCATAGTCTCTGATGCGACTAAACAAAAATTAGAGGAAATCTGGTGTCTAATCGGTGAGGTCTCCCCTTTCTTTCCGTCAAGATTTATCTTTCTGGTCATAATAAATCCACAGGGGTCACAGTTATTTTGTTCATTTAAAAGTGTCGATACCTAACGTTAGAGATGGGCTCAAATTGATAACATCGGGAGACAGGGCTTATAAAGGAATAAGATATTAAATTGTTTATGGAATTTGATGTTGCTTCTTACTATGGATATTTATTAATCATTCTCGGATTACTTTTAGCATTATATTCACAGCTTAAGGGGATCAGTAGCCCTTTATCCAAACCTAAAGATGGCATTCCTTCCATCAAATGGAGTCAATTTGCATGGTTTTCATTTTTTACTTTAACCTTCATGGGAACAATTATTTTTTTTCTCGAACCTTTGAATATATTGAATTATAGAATTATCTTTGTTGATACAGACCCAGGACCAAAAATATCATGGATAATAACCTTTGGTAGTCTAAGTAATTTCCAAACAATCATTTTTGATAGTTTCCTTATTATATTTTGTTTTATTAGTCTCTTAATTGGTATAAAAACAGTTGGTATGGGTTCTCTACAACCCAATGCCGGTAAATTTGAATTTCGACTTAACAACAAATGGGAACTTATAATTTTTCTATACGGACATTATTTATTTTTACCTATATTTTCGGGGATTATGATATTAATCGGGGTTTCCTTTGTGTTAGTAGGTTTATATTTATCGATTCTATCTCCTCTTATTTATTTTATAAGAAAACACGGTGAACCTTATTGATTTCATTTAATTTCTTAATTCTATAATTTGTAAATAATTGAAGATAACTAAAAAGATGGTTCTGCCACTTTTTTGATTCTTTATATAAATGCAAAAATATCACTCTATAACCATTCCTATCAAATACTTTTCTTCTATATTCATAATCAAATTTTTCCTCCCTCAAACAACTAATCCTTTATAAATCCTCAGATAATGGATGTTAATCTTTAATGGATAAAAATCCTAAAAATCCGGTGGAATGTCATTATTATTTAAGATACAAAACTTGCAGTCATTACAAATACCATTAGGGTTATCTGTTTCTTCGGTACCACAGGATTTAACAAATCATTTCTTTTTAGATAGTTTCTATCCAATATTCTAAATATGCGTCATTATCGTCTGTTAGTTGAGTTCCATCGTCGCTACCATTAGTTATACCAGTTGTATTATCACCAGTCCAAGTGCCTAATACAATATCATAATTGACAGTTATCCCAAAAGTACTATCGTGTCCATCAATATCAATTAATTCAGACCAAATTCCACCATCATAATCCCACATTTGGATATTAATTTTGGAACCTCTTATATTGTCAGCGCAATCATAGATAAAAGATTCGTTAATAGTTCTTAATTCACCTATATTAGTTTTCCAATAATTAACAGTTGGGTCTGGTGGTATATGGGTTTGAAATTTATCTTGAATGTCGATTTGGAAAAATACTTCTGCATCTGTATTTTCAGGTGCAGGGTCAGTTTCGTCTATAACTTTATATTTCTTTAATGTTATCTTGATTTTCGCATCTTTCTTTTGGAATAAATCTACTGTATCCAAATAGCCATCATTGTCATCATCAGGGTCATCTATATCTGGTATTCCATCCCCATCGGTATCCTCAAGAACTGTAATAATTACAAAGTTATAAGCAGAGCCACCTTTATTATCTGTTGCAGTAAATTTTACAGAATGACTTCCAGCAATTTGAAAAGTATGAGTTGGGTTTTGTTGACTACTAGTCTGTCCATCTCCAAAATCCCATAGATATGATACAATACTACCATCTGGGTCAGAGGCTGTACCTGTAAAATGAACTTCTAGAGGAGCCACTCCACTTAGTGTATTTGCTGTAGGAGAAACAATTGGTAGTTGATTTTCTTTTTCATCTACATTAATAATTAGCGTATTTGTTCCTGTTTTTCCATCATTATCTGTGACAGTTAATGTAATAGTGTAAGTGCCAGGATAATTGAATGTATGGCTTGGGTTCTGTTGGCTTGAAGTGCTACCATCCCCAAAATTCCAACTATAGGAGGTAAT
>JALHTX010000233.1 GCA_022866015.1 Thermoplasmatota archaeon | reverse complement strand
TATAGATTTGATCTTCTGAGATGATTTCTTTTTTAAGAAATGATAACATTTTCATAGGGATTGTCTTAGGATCTAAAACAGCACCAGGTCTTTTTAGATCATCGATATAATCTGTTTCAAGCATAAATCTAGTACCCTTCTTAATTGCTTCTAATATACTTTTTTCCCTTGCAATAACTGAAGGCATCAAACCATAATTTTCATCTTTAAAAATTAAAGGTGGCGAAAAATGCTTAACGATTTTATCAGCTTTAAGACCTGCTTTTTTACCCAACTCAACAAATTCTTTACAAGATTCAGGTGTAGTGCTTTCAGTATGCAGAACAACAGGAACCTTTACATCTTTTGCTTTTTGCATACCGTATAAAAGTATTTCATTTGAATCTATTATAACTGTTTCATCAACTTGAAAATGAGGTCGCCCTATTTCGCCAATTGCAATGCATCTACCATCCTTGCAAAGTTCTGCTGCTTCATCCATTCCTTTCTTCATTATTTCAATTACTTGATATCTATCAAACTTCTCAATAAGAGTTAGATAATCAACAGGATATGGGCCTACTGTTACAAAAACTCCGACGTCGATCTTTCTACGTATTTCATCAGCCATTTCAAATGTTTGATTATAACATGTTTTGTAACTTTTTTCCTTTAAAACTATTTGTGGCATAGGGTATTGACATAAAACAAAATGAGTACCTCCTGCTTTTTTAAATTCTTTGACAGCATCAAGATATCGACCATCACGTCGTAAATGAAGATGATTATCAAATATTATCATTCAATCACCGATGATTAGTAAATTATTTACATTATTCAAATATTTCATAATTGTGGAAACACTACATAAGGTTTTAAATCTAAAAAATAATTTTATCAGTATAAATTATTTATATTTTTCCTTTTTGTAACAATAGTTTATCAATAGCTCTTTCTATTTTTTTCATCTCTTTATCATTGTGATAAAATGCATAAATTTTATTTGTTTCACTAAACAAGTATTTTTGTTTTATTTCTGATAAAGTTTTCTTTTCTTGTTGGTTTTCATTTGTTATTGTTATCAATTTTATTAAAATATATATTAAGTAAATAATTAATAATATTAACGATATCGTTAATATTATCCCTTTTGGTTCAATGTTTAATATATTTGATTCTTGTATTGTTGAAGTATTGTATATATTTATCTTATTTGCTGTAAGTTTATTTGTTGTAACATTGAATATGTAATCCCATTCTTTGTCATCATTTATATCTATATTATATCCACTATTATTTTTTTGGATGTTTGTTTCTCTATCTGTTGTCTTACTGTAAAAAACATCATATGTCCCATCACCGTTTTTATCGACTAGGTAGCCTATGGAACCACAGTAATATGCATCTATTAAAACTGTATAGTTCTGTTTATCTGACGTAGCATTGTTTTCATCTAATGTATATACTAAGATATTATATATGCCTCCGGTTGACCAGCGGTGTGTTGTGTTAAAAGCTGTATTGTTTTTTAG
>JALHTX010000232.1 GCA_022866015.1 Thermoplasmatota archaeon | reverse complement strand
TTTACTTTTGTGAACAAATACACTGAACCAGAATCTGTTCCTTTGTCATCATCCCGAGTTGCTCCGATGAGAGCGGTATCACCATCAAGAGAAACAGAATAGCCAAACCGGTCATTTTCTGCACCATCTGATGCAGTTAGCTTTGCTTGTTGTGTCCATGTGGTGCCAGTGCGGGTGAACACATGCGCAGAACCAGAATCTGTTCCTTTGTCATCATCCCGAGTTGCTCCGATGAGAGCGGTATCACCATCAAGAGAAACAGAATAGCCAAACCGGTCATTTTCTGTACCATCTGATGCAGTTAGCTTTGCTTGTTGTGTCCATGTGGTGCCAGTGCGGGTAAATATGTACGCTGATCCAGAATCGACTCCGTTGTCATCATCAGTTGGTACTCCGATGAGTGCGGTATCACCACTCAAGGAAACAGAATAGCCAAAATAGTCATCTTGCATGCCGTCTGATGCAGTTAGCTTTGCTTGTTGTGTCCAGGTTGTACCAGTGCGGGTGAACACATACGCCGAACCAGGCGATCCTTTTTTAATCAAATCATAGGTTCCGATGAGGGCGGTATCACCATTTAGGGAGACCGAAAAACCAAAATTGATAAATGTTTTTCTGTCTAAGGGAGTTAGTTTTGCTTGTTGCACCCATATGGTACCAGTACGGGTGAACACGTATACTGACCCCATAGAATTATCATCATTACATGCTCCGATGAGGACGGTATCACCACTCAAGGAAACAGAACGTCCAAAATAGTCCTCTTGCATGCCGTCTGATGCAGTTAGCTTTGCCTGTTGTGTCCATGTGGTACCAATACAGGTAAATATGTACGCTGATCCAGAATCGACTCCGTTGTCATCATCATTTGGTACTCCGATGAGTGCGGTGTCTCCACTTAGGGAGACAGAAGTACCATAATAGTCCTCTGCCATACCGTCTGATGCTGTGAGCTTTTGAATTTCATTCCAAATGTCCGGTGAACTACTTTGAGTAGTGCTTGAAGACGTTGTATACGAATTAATATTATTCATACATGTGACTGCAGGAACTGCAGTAGCTACCAATAGCATACAAATTAAAATTCCAATTATTTTCTTATACATTTTATTTACTTCCCCCTATTAAAAATTTATTCCTATCTTTCAACATCGTATAGATTATCTTAATTTAAATCTTACTATAAATATATGCAACAAAATTAAAAAAATACAGTATAAAAACAACAAATTGTTAAATACGATTCTTAAGAATTGTTTTATACAGATCTAAATTTCCTAAATAAAAAATTAAATTATAAGATAAAGGAAAAAATAAAAGCAACTTTTTTTTATACTTCTATAATTGGTAATTCTCCAGTATAATCATCTCTCATGTTTGCTTTATTTTTTAATATTTTTATGTCTGGATTTTTTACAATCATTGTTATTAATGCTAATATAATTAATGGTGAGAATAATAATCCTACAAGCTTCGAGATTAAAGTTTTATATTGACTTTGAAACCACACCTTTTGTAGACGCAGGAACCTTTGTTCCCACAGTATTCCCAACATTTACACCTAAACCCGAATGTAATATAACATTCCAAGTGAAAATGATAATGATTGAAATTTATACATTGATTTTGTAGGATTAAATAGTTCTTCTGCTGATACAAAACCATCATTATATATATTAAAGTAAGAAAGATTTTCTTTTTCTTCAGGAATTTGAGAATTTAAAAAATTTATAGAAAATGCTAAAGAATAAGTTAATGATACAACAAATGGATAAAGTCTTGCACCATATCCTAATTTATTATCAGGTGTCGACATAAGCACTACCCGATTTTCTGCATCAACATCAGATGAATTTATTTTTTCAAAATCCTTTTTAAAACTATTAAGAAATTTATCCTTTAAAGATTCTTTACTGACAAGTCCACCACTAAAACACGATTCAAAAATAAGAAACATCCCTTTGCAGTTTATTTTAGAAAAATAATAATTTAACTCATCATCCCTTAAACCTTTATTATATGTTTGATTAACCTGATCATATTCATTATAATCATAAGGGCAGATAGCCTCATCATATTTATCTTCGGGATCAAATTCTTTTTCATCACCATCTGCATCTGTTAGAATGGTCCCATGACCAGCCCATGAAAATAAAAAAACATCGTTAGGTCCAACACGTTCAGATATTTCAACTAAAGCATTTGAAATGTTTTGTGCTGTAGCATTTTCATTTAGCAGTAAAATTATATTTGATACATTCCAATTTTTACAAGATAATAGTGCATCATATAGCATTTTTGAAGAATCTATTAATTCTAGCCTATTATAAGAGGAATTTTTATATCTTTGGCAACCTGAAATAACTGCATAGTATTTTATTTCATTTTCTGATGTTGAATTTATTATTGTATTTTGGATCGTTTTTCCTTGTATATAATTTATCATTGGTGTTGATATTAATAAAAAAGTTGTAAGTATTATTGCAAATTTTATTTTCCTCATAATTTTTCCCCCAACAAATATAAAAATAGTATATACAAGTCAAACTTAAATCTTATGGAAAATATATGCAACAAAATTAAAAATAAAATGTATAAAAACAACAAATTGTTAAAAAAGAAAGAGGTCTTCTCCAAAAACTTATGACAGAGTGCATTTCGTAGAAAGTCTGCGAGAAAAGCATTTGCTGATAACCACTAGACCACTGGCTTAGATATATAATCACCATCTTAAATGTAGCCAATAGTAGAGTAGAAAATAATAATGTAATTACTTTGTTAAATGTTTAAGAATAATTTTATATTAGAATTAAAAAGTACAAAACTATATTTTTATCAATCGAGATACCATTTTTAACAGTAATAAAATGATGAAGATATCTCAGTTACATGGGTTGTTTTCTATTTTAAGTTAAATATTATTCATTTTATTGTTACTTTAAATACCAATTTAACCCATGATACCCAGATACCATTACGAATTCTGTTCTGTTGAACAGGCATCTTGGTTGTTTTCAAATCTATTAAGTTGTATTGTTATATTTGGTTGTTTTTCTTTATTCCAAGAAATATTGATATAACAAGGTTTTTGTTTTCCTTTTTGGCCTCTTTTACCTATTCTCATTTCTGGTAGTTGTTCACTTAATTTTTGGGTGAGGATGTTTTTTGGGATTATTGGTAATTTTTTACTTTTACACCATTTAACATAATGTTCCCAAAGTTCACTTTTTAAAATATATCCTTCAGGATTATTAGTTAGAAAATCATTACAATATTGATAAATTGGATTACTCATAATTTTATATTGTTCCATTATTTCCTCAATAGATTTTGTACTACTAAAATTACCATTTTTTAACAACCGTTTTAATCCTTCAATAGCCCAATTGAAAAGACCACTCATCTCATCCTCAGTGGCAATTTCATCTAGTAAGTTTGGATTACACTTTTTAACTTCAAAAGTATTTGGAAAACTAATCAATATCCATCTCCTATAATATGCATAACTCTCATCTTCCGCCATAGGAACTTTATTGGCTGAAAATATCAACTTTGCATAGTTTGTAAATCCAAAACTATCCTTGAATTTCTTTTCAGTTTCTACTCTATCTTCACCAGTTATCATTTTAAAAACACCAGTTATTTTTAACGATTTATCTGATATATCTGATGCAATATTTGCATATTTTCCGAATAAACTAGCTAGTGAGAATCTGTTGTAAATTAAACTTTGTAATTCTTTATTAGAAACATTTTCTTCACCAAGGAATTTAATTAATAATCTCAATAAAGTACTTTTACCATTTTTACCTCCACCGACTAGCATTACTGCTTTATGAATATGATATCTTCTATACAAACAGTATCCAAAAAACTCTTGTAATGTTGGTATATCTTTTTCATAAACAACTTGGGATAGAAATTTCTTAATTTTTGGACAATTTGCATCTGGATTATATTTTATTGGTATTTTATTAATAAATAGTGCTAATGGTGAATGAGGTTTCAATATCTCCTCAGCTATATCGTATATCCCATTTTCCATATTTATTAAATCTAATGATGGGTCAAAAATATCCCTTGTAACAAAACAATGGTCACGGATATATCCAACTACCTCATTTTTTCTATGTTCTGTAGATAAATCAACAAGATAGGATTCAACTAGGTTTTTAATCAAGGATTCTCCATCTGGTCTATAGAGTTTTTCACCATAATAATATATTTCTTTGGTATCATTAACTGTCATAAAATTATAGTTGTACTCCTTCATTATTAGTTCAGCTAATTTTGGGCAATTGATAGATATTGTTCCAGAATCTGTTCTTTTAATAACTTTGTATTTTTCCAGTAAACCTTCTTTATCCATTAGCAACACTTTATTTATTTCTTTTTTTTATTGGAGTTATTGTTACATTTCCATTTGTAATAACTTCTATTTCATCTCCACGGTCTAAACCAAAATAATCTAGCCAATGTGCTGGTAGAATCACTCCCCTCGCATTTCCTATTTGTACTATTTTTCTAATACTTCTTGATGGAATTTTATTCACCTCTTATTTATTTTTTTATATAACAAATGTTATAACATATATAAATATAGTATATAAATCTTTTTAAACATTTAAGATTGATATTTATATTAAATAATATAAGTGTATATTGTAAATTATATATTATAACCTAAAATTTTAATTTTTATAAATCAAAAACATTGATTTAAACATGTACAAAAGATGTAACATTTGATTTGAAAACGAAAATTAAATAATGATAAGTTATAAAAAATCCAATGATATCTTCTTGTAAATGCTGACAAAATCAATTTTAATGACGATGTTACAATAATCCCATTAAATTATGTTAATTATTGTTAAATCATTTAAAAACAAATCAGGAATAAAAATAAAATAGGGCGATCAAGACTTCTCTGATTGTTCATATAAAAAATTTTGAATAATATGATGTTGAGGATTTTTTAACTCATTGATAAGATTTCTAAGTATTTCATCCTGCATTTTTTCCTTTTCTTCCGCAAGTCGCTGTTCTACTTTATATTCAATATCAACTTCATCATCGAGGACATCACTTTCAAGCTGTATTAGTTTATTTAGAACTTTTACTCCTGAAAGATGTGTGTACTTAGATGGAGTTTTTGAACTATTAGACCATCCCATCAATAATCGTTGTTCAGATTCACTAAGACCCATCTCAACTAGGTCTGTTGCTCTTCTATGTCTCAAATCATGTGGCGAAAAATGTTTCAATCCAGAACTTTTGTGGAGAAGAACAAAGCGACCACGTATTGCAGTATATTTCAATTCTTTACCATACTGGTTCAACCATAATGGAGAGTTCGGATTGTTGTTTTGCGGGTGAATAGAAAAATATTTTTTTAAATAACAAGAGTATCTATTTATACAAACTGTACGACGACCAGTTTTACCATCCAAGGTAAGGAGAATATTACCATTCTGATTGATTACATCACTGACTTTTAGATTATAAATTTCTTCAAGACGACCACCTGAGTAGAACGTACTAATTAATGCTTTATCACGAATGACGAGAAATGGATTTTTACTTTGTTCACATGTTTCAATGAGTTTTTCAATATCATCGATACTTGGGATTTCTGATAAATCCTTGAACTTGTATGCACGACTGAGGTTGATGTTGATTTTTCGTATTACTTCAGGTAGTGGTTGCCAAGATTCCCATTGACAAAGCCACTTAAAAAATTTACAGATTTGTACTTTGTGTTGCTCTATTGTATAAGGTGAATATCGTTTTCTGTGATAGTTAAGGATTACACCATTCTCCATTTTACTGAAGTAATCAAGTAAATCATTGGATGTAATTTCTTTGAATGGTTTGTCTATGTTCATTGTCATATTGGAAATTATTGTGTAATCTTGTCGTTTGAGATAATTACCCTTACCATTATTTATTTCAGTTTGATATTGCTCTAAAACTTTGTCTCTACCATATTTTTTAAGTGAATCTTTCCGTTGTTGAGTGAAACGTTGTTTCTCCTTATAGATATTAGTTTTCATCTTATTATTAGAGGAATATTTGCACTTTATATACTTTGTTGGAGGTAGGGCATGTTTATAAACAGATTTATCTGGATAAAGATCTTTTATAAATATTCCTATTCATAATAAGGAGAAAAAAATGTTTTAGTATTTAAACTACCAAATATCATCAATATCAAGATCATTTGACTCTTCATCTTTAACATTTTTTTGTTTCTTTTTACTATCATTTACACGATCTAGCATGCCACGAAATTCACTAGTACGATACTCAATACGTCTCTCGCAACTTGCTACAGCTAGTTCACCACGG